>CALLZQ010000194.1 GCA_937858255.1 uncultured Tabrizicola sp. | reverse complement strand
CGCGTCGCCCCCGGGGTGAGAAGCAAAATATGTTTCGGCACCCGAACCGCCATGATCGCGTGATGGCCCGACTTTGCCTCAAGCGGCACATAAAGATCCGGGTAGAACATCGCCCGCAGATCGGCATGCGGCGTATTCGAGATAAAGAACAGCCAGCGCAGCAGTACAGCCCGGTCAGCCGCGCCTGCCAGCGGCACAAGCCCATGCCGCTCACCCAGCCAAAGCAGGATGGCCGCAGTTTCCGCAATCGGCCCGTCCTCGGTCTCCAGTGTGGGGATCAGCCCGGTGGGATTGAGCTGGCGATAGGCCGCGCTGTCTTGCTGGCGGATGGAACGGTCGACAAGCGCGGTCCGATAGGGCAGGCCCGTGCCTTCCAGCCCCAGCCGGATGATCATCGAGGCATTGTCGGGCGCGTAATGAAGCACATACATCGGCGATTCCCTCTCTGGCGGTATCAATGTTTACCTTTTGTTTAGGGTGTTGCGCCAGCCTGTCCCCGTCGCCTTTCGCTCTGGAACCGCCATGATCCGCCGCGCCTGATGGTTTTTCGTTGCGATCCTCGCGCTGCTTGTGCCGTTCACCGCACGGGCCATGGCGATGTGCAGATCGCCCTGCCCGAAGAATTGGCCGGGGCGCTGGGCGCGCCCCTGCGGCTGGAACAACAGGCGGTGGAACTGATCGAGGGATTTGGCGAGGGCGGGCAGATCGATGCGGCGGGGGTTGCGCGCTCGATCCCCAGCGAACGCGCGGCGGCGCGGGCCACGGCCCTTCGGCGATTTCTGGCGCTCGACCTCGACGGCGATCTGGCGCTCTCAGCGATAGAGACGGCGCAGGCCACCTCGGTGTTGGCGGCCAAGACGCGGGGGCGGCTGATGGCTTTGATTGCCGAGGCCGATCTGAATGGCGATGAGTCGCTGTCCTTGCCCGAACTGCGCTTGGCCGGAGAGGCGGCGGCGCTGCGCGCGCTGTCTGAGGCGCGCGCGGCCGAGCGGATGGCGCTGATGGCCTTTGATCAGGATGGCGATGGAGGGGTCAGCCGGGAAGAGGTCAGGGCAGTTCTGGCGGCGGTGGCAATGGCAGCCCCTGACGAACCGCCGCCCGAAGGTCCAACCATACCGGACAGGATCTGACTGAGGCGGGCAATCCTCGCTCGCCACCCTGTGTGCATTTGTTATAACCGGCGGACCCGACGACCTCTGCCAAGGATTCGCCCATGCCCGCCGAGCTTTCCCCGATCGACAAGGCCAAGTTCCTCGCCGCCAAGCGCGCGACCGATTTCGTCCTTGACGGGATGAAACTGGGGCTGGGCACGGGATCGACCGCCGCCTGGATGGTGCGCTGTTTGGCCGAGCGGATCCGCGACGATGGTCTGCGGGTGATCGGGGTGCCGACCTCGACCCGGACGGCAGAGCTGGCCCGGCATCTGGGCGTGCCGATCACCACGCTGGATGAGGCGAAATGGCTCGACCTGACGATTGACGGCGCGGATGAGTTTGACCCGAACCTCAATCTGATCAAGGGCGGTGGGGCGGCGCTGCTCAAGGAAAAGATCGTGGCGACGGCAAGCGATCAGATGATCGTGATTGCCGATGCCGCCAAGGAAGTCAGCCAGTTGGGCGCCTTTCCGCTGCCCATCGAGGTGATCCCCTTTGGCTGGCAAACCACCAAGGCGCTGGTCGAGGAAACGCTGGTCAGCCTTGATGTGATGAACCGCGAGGTGACGCTGCGGATGAACGGTCAGCGGCCGCTGTTGACCGATGAGTCGAATTATATCCTCGATTTGCATCTGAAGCGTATCGGCAACCCCCGGCAACTGGCGCTGGTGTTGAACCAGATCCCCGGCGTGGTGGAAAACGGGCTGTTCATCGACATCTGCGATATCGTGGTGGTGGGCCATGCCGATGGCCGGGTCTCGGTCAAGGACATCAATTCCGGCGAGGTCGAGGATGACCGCGTGGAATTCGTGCCCTCGTCGAATATCTTTGCCGATATGGACTGAGGGGGCTGGCAGGCGCGGCCCGAAGACCGCGCCTTTGGGGTTATTCCCAACAGCCGACCAGAACCGTCAGGTCCATGGCGCGGCGTGTCAGATCTTCGGGTGCCAGCGCACCCTCTGGTGTGGCATCGGTGGTATTGACGCCCGCAGCTTTCAGCACCTCGGCCAGTGTCGCGGCGGAAACCGCGAATTCCACCCCCTCGGGCAGCACGCGCGCCCCGCCTTCGGCGCGGGGCAAGAGCATCCCCAGGACCGCGCCGGTGCCGTCGAGGACCGGGCCGCCGGCATCGCCGGGCAGGGTCGTGATCCCCAAGCGTTTCAGCCCCGGCTCGCCATCAAGCCCCTTGGTGTCGTCCAGCGTGCCATAGGTCATCACCGGCGCGGGCAGCGCATCTTCATATGAGTAGCCCGCAACGGCGATTTCGGCGCCGATCCGGTCCGGCACGCCTTGCAGCGCCGCCACTGCCGGGGGCGCCAGGGTGATCTTGGGTTTCAGCACCGCCACGCCGGTTGCCGCGTCGGTGGATGCCACTTCGGCCTCGGTCACACCATCCAGCGTGATGCGGCCGCATTGCGCGACTGCCGACAGGGCGGTCACGACGCGCCCCGAGGGATCGACATAAAAGCCCGAGCGGCTGAACAGTGGGCGCCGCATCTCCAGCCCCGCCATCAGGCCCTTGCGCGCGCCCTCGGTCATCGGAATCATGCCGGGGTCAAGGGCGCGGTTGCCGACCGGGTTGAAGCTGGCCTTCATCTGGCCCAGCACCCGTTCGGCCCGGGCGGCATTCTGCGGATCCCAGACCAGAATAAAGCCCTTGATCAGCCCTTGGGACAATTGCGCCCGGGCATAGCTCGACAGGGTCGGGCTGGTGCCATTGATCTCGAACGACCGCTCATTCCGGCTGCGCTCGCCCTCCATCGGCACAATGGTGAGGGTCTGGAGGATGTCATAAAGGCCGTAAAGCGCCGACTGATCGCCGGGCTGCGAAATCAGGATTACCCGCAGGCCAGAGCTGTTCTTTTCGGCGAAATGCACGAAAGGTGGTTCGTAATGGTCAAAGCTGACCAGGCCGAGCGGCAGGCTGATCTCGATCCCCGCCTCGGTCTCATTCACCGTTTCAAAGCCGAACTCGGCGAGATCTGCCTGCCAGTTGGCGATCAGGATGGCCCGCTGCCGGGTGGTCAGCACGCCGGTCGGTTCAAAGCTCATCGCCTCCTGCCAGGCTGACATCGAGCGGCGGGTTCCCGCCCCAAAGGCGCCATCGATCGCGGCGGTATAAAACCCCTGCCATTGCAGGGCACGCTGCAAATCCATCCGGTCTTCGCGCGACAGCGCCGCCTCGGAACGGCGGGCCCCCGCCCGCGGTTCCTCGGGGTCGGGCGCCCGCCCTGCGGGTGCGGCCACGGCGGTTTCAGCGGTGGCGGCGGGTTCAGCTTCGGCGGTGGGCGCGACCTCTGCCGCCGGTTCGCTGACAGCCTCGCTGGCGGCAGGTGTCCCTTCGGGCCAGAACTGCTGGCGGAAATTCGTGCCGTCGCTGACGAAGCTGTCACGCGGGATTTGCCCTGCCGCGCGCAAACGGCGCAGAGCAGCCTCGGCGCCGGGGCGGTCATAGGGGCCAAGGGCCAGCCCGTACCAACGCGAGCCAAGCTGATAGCCCTCGACATCGGCCATCACCTCGGCATAGGCGCGGGCGCGGGCCTGCGCCTCGGCCAGCGAGGGCAGGGCCTCGCCCTGTCCCCAGCCCCGTTCCTGTGCCATTGCCCCGCCGGCCCAGACAAAGGCCAGCATTACCCAAGTCACGATTATTCCACGCATTCCGCCCCACTTATCCCGGTCACACCCAATTCCGGCCACCCTAAGGGCAGGATCGCGTTGCGCCTAGGGCTTTTCTGCCCGCGTTCCGCACCTGCGCTGCATTGACCGTCGCCCGCCTCTTGCCTATTACGCAGCAGCATTTCAAGGGCTGGCCGGGCCAAACCGGGCGGTCAAAGGGGGCCAAACCATGTCCGATGCCATCGCGCGCCCGCGTTCCTTTCAGGAGATCATCCTGCGGTTGCAGAATTACTGGGCGGCCAAGGGCTGTGCGGTGCTGCAACCCTATGACATGGAGGTAGGGGCCGGCACCTTTCACCCCGCGACCACGCTGCGCTCGCT
>CALLZQ010000193.1 GCA_937858255.1 uncultured Tabrizicola sp. | reverse complement strand
AGGCGCTGCTGGTGCAGGCCGCTCAGCGCGATGAGGTATTGGCGGTTTCGGCCCTGACCGGTGAGGGTATCGAGACACTGCTCGAACGGGCTTCATCGGTTTTCGACGAGGCCAAGACCCGGCGCGAGATCCGTCTGCCTTTTGCCGAGGGCCGGCGCCATGCCTGGCTTCATGCCGAGGGCGTGGTCGAGACCGAGCAGCAAGGCGAAGACGGCTGGACCCTGCAAGTTTATTGGACCGCCCGTCAGGAAAAGCGCTTTCGCGACCTGTGACCGGTCCTGATACCGCTTTGGGCACCGGTCTGGGCGCAGGCAAAATTCTTGCAAGAATTTTGGTGCTCTGCCGCAGCGGTCAGATCAGGCTTACCCAGGCTCGGGCAAGGGTAAGGCCGTGCTGATCTGCCTGGGCGCCCAGGGTTGGCGCCTGCTGCGCATGGCGCTGGGGCCAGTCAGGCGTCATGTCCTGGATGATCTGCGGGAATTCCCGTGACCAATCCGTGACCACGGCCCGGTTTGCCTCGAAATGGAACTGGGTGCCATAGGCGGCGCGGCCCATCCGAAAGGCCTGATGCCGCGCGATGGCAGAGCTGGCGAGGAGCTGCGCCCCCGGCGGCAGGGTAAAGGTGTCGCTGTGCCATTGAAAGATCGGGAAGGGACGGGGCAGGGCGCGCATCACCGGGTCTTGGGCGGCCTCGGCGGTGGGTGTCACCTCGCACCAGCCGAATTCCCTCGCCTGATCCAGCAGGTTTTGCGCGCCGAAGCCCCGGGCCAGAATCTGGCTGCCCAGACAGATACCCAGAACGGCACGGCCCGCCTCGGCTGCCTGCCGCATCCGCTGCGCCAGTACCGGCAGATAGGGATGGCTGTGGTCATCGGTCGCCGCCTGTTCGCCGCCAAACACCACCAGCGCGTCATGATCATCGGCCTCTGGCAGCGGTTGACCGGCCCATGGCTTGTAGAGGTCGATGCGGGCGCCAGCCTCATGCAGCGCGACGCCGACCTGCCCGTGATGGGTGATCCTGGTGTTTTCGACGATCGCCACCCGCATTGCCTGATCCTTCTCTGCCGGCCCTTGCCACAAGATGCACGGGGGGGCGGCGCGGGCAAGCCCCAGCGCTGGCATTTCCGCTTGCATCCCCGCGCGGCCCGTGAAACAGGGAACCGCCAAACGATCACTCCCGAGGAGACCCCCATGGAGATTCGCGAGGCTCTTACCTTTGATGATGTGCTTCTGGTGCCGGCCGCGTCCAGCGTGCTGCCGTCCGATGCCGATACCTCGACCTTTGTGACCAAGGCGATCCGCATGAACATCCCGCTGTTGTCCAGCGCGATGGATACGGTGACCGAGGCGCGGATGGCGATTGCCATGGCGCAGGCTGGCGGGATCGGCGTGATCCACCGCAACCTGAACACCGAGGAACAGGCGCGTGAGGTGCGGCGGGTCAAGCGGTTCGAATCCGGTGTGGTCTATGCGCCGATCACCCTGCGCGCCGACCAGACCCTTGCGGATGCCAAGGAGTTGATGGAGCGCTACAACATCACCGGCTTTCCGGTGGTGGATGAGGCGGGCCGCGGCGTCGGCCCCGCGACCCACCGCGACCTGCGCTTTGCCAGCGATGGCCGCCCCCCCGGCAGCGCGGT
>CALLZQ010000192.1 GCA_937858255.1 uncultured Tabrizicola sp. | reverse complement strand
GCGCAGGCGGGCTATCTGACGCAGCTCTACCTCAATACCTGGACCGGCGGGGATGAGGGATTTGTGGTCGAGCGCGCCTATCGGATGATTGGCGGGGTCGATCTGGCGGCGGATGGGCCGCGCTATCTGGTGGCGCTGGGGTTGTTCGCGGTGGCGATGCTGCTGTGCCTTGTGCTGGTGCGGTCGCCCTTTGGCCGGGTGATGGTGGCGATGCGCGAGAATGAAGAGCGCAGCCGGATGCTGGGCTATGATCCCTTCCGCATCAAGCTGGCGGCGCTGGTCTTGTCCGGCCTTTATGCCGGCATCGCGGGGGCGGCCTATGGGATGCTGTTCGGCTATGTCGGGGCGACCTTTGCCACGATCCAATATTCGATCCTGCCGATGCTCTATGTGCTGATGGGCGGGGCGGGGGGGGGGCTGGGGCCGCCCTTGGGCGCGGCAAGGATGTTCTACCTGATCGGCTTTGCCTCGGGCTTTACCGATGCCTGGCTCTTTCTGGTCGGGGTGGCGCTGGTGGCACTGGTCCTCTTTGCGCCAAAGGGTCTTTTGGGCACGATCCGCGAAAGGGGGCTGCGATGGTTGCCCTGATGCAGGCAATCGGCCTGAGCCGGCATTTTGGCGGGTTGCGGGCGGTGGACAATGTCGATTTCGCGCTGGAGGCAGGGGAAATCCATGCGCTGATCGGCCCGAATGGCGCCGGCAAGACCACCTTTGTCAGCCTGCTGTCGGGTCGGGTGCCGGTTCAGTCGGGGCAGATCCTGCTGGGTGGGGAAGAGATCACCCATCTGCCCGCCCATGCCAGGGTGAAAAAGGGCATCGCCTATACCTTTCAGATCACCTCGATCTATCCGCGCCTCACCGTCTATGACAACGTGGCGCTGGCGGCGCAGTCGGCTGGCGCGCGGCCCCTGCGCCCTCCGGTGCTGGCGGCCTTGGAGCGTGTCAATCTTTCGGGGCTGGATACTGAGCTGGCCGGGAACCTCTCGTATGGCCATCAGCGTCTGTTGGAGCTTGCGATGGGGCTGGCTCTGCGCCCGCGCGTGCTGATCCTTGACGAACCGACACAGGGGTTGGCTGCGGGTGAGATCGAGGGGTTCAAGGCGCTGGTGCAAGGCCTTGTTCCCGAAACCACGGTTCTCTTGATCGAGCATAACATGGAGGTGGTCATGGATCTGGCCACCCGCATCACCGTGCTGAACTTTGGTCAGGTGCTGGCCACGGGCAACCCCGCCGAGATCCGCGCCAATGCGGCGGTGCAGGACGCCTATCTGGGGGGCCACGCATGATTGAGGTGCAGGGCCTGACCGCCGGGTATGGCGCCGTGACGGTTTTGCGCGACCTCAGCTTTCGGGCAGAGCCGGGCCAGATCACTTGTATCATGGGGCGCAACGGCGCGGGCAAGACCACGCTGATGAAGGCGATCATGGGGTTGGTGCCGGCGACTTCGGGCACGGTACGGCTGAATGGCCGGGATCTGACGGGCCTG
>CALLZQ010000191.1 GCA_937858255.1 uncultured Tabrizicola sp. | reverse complement strand
AACGCTGCTTGTCCCGGGCAAAGACCCGGCGCGAGATTTGCTCGATATCCTGCCCGGCCTTTTCCAGCACATCGCCCAGCCGGTCCACCATCACCTCCAGCAGGCCCAGCATCACCTCTTCACCATCGGTGCAAGCTGTATGCCCCTTGGCGGCCCGCTGAATGAACAGCTCAAAGGCGCGGGGTTCGTGATAGCGGATCGTCACCAGCCGCGCCCGGGTCAGCACAAAGGTCACCGGCTCCATGATCGGTGCGTCGCTTTCGGCCTGCGCCGGGATCATCGCCGTCATAAACTGCGCCTCGCCCTCACTATACAGCCGCGAGGTCTGCTCGATCTCACGCATTTCCTTGCGGGTGGTGCCATCAGGTCGAGCCAGAGCGCGCCGGGCGCCGCCGCCCCGGCACCCGGCAGCGCAACCAGCCGCGCGCCCTCAACCCCATGCACACGGATCATCGCCGCCCTGCCCTTCTGACCAGCCCTGCCCGGAAGGCTATCATGGCCGGGGGGAGGTACAACACCCCACGTCCGCACCAGCCATCCGACCAGCGCTTTCGCAATACACCTGCGCCCCCCGGCTTTTGCCGCATACCCTCTTGCATGCCCCGCAGCGGATGCTATACCGCAACCCACTCTGCGGCGGGTTGGCGGAGAGGTTACGCAGCGGATTGCAAACACGCGAAGACCGGTTCGATTCCCGTACCCCCCTCCACATCTTTTCAGATATTGGGCCGACGCACGCCGCCCCCTTGCGCGGCTATTGTGCCGGGCGGTTTGTGAATCTGGTCTTGCCATTCCCCGATACGGCCCGCGCGGCGGCCTAGCGCGCCAAGACCACCTCGAAGATCGCGCCTCTTCCTTCGGATCGGCACTGCGCCGTTCCGTCATGCGCCTGTGCCACATCACTGACAATGGCAAGCCCAAGGCCACAGCCCCGGGATTGGTCTTCATCCAACCGCAGAAACCGGTCGAAAACCCGTGTCTGCATCTCTGCCGGAATACCGGGGCCATCATCGGCAAAGCGCAGCAGCACCGACAGGGGGGAAAAGACGACCGATACGTCCAGCCGCCCGCCGGGGATGAGGGCATATTTCGCCGCATTGTCCAGCAGGTTGGCGACCATCTCCTCGACCAGTACCGGATCGCAGGAAACCGGGCGGACGGCGCCACTGACCTCAAAAGTCACATCGACATCGCGGCGCAATTGCGCCTCGGCAAAGGGGCGCACCCGGTCACGGACAAGGCTGACCAGATCGACCGGCTGAACGAAGGCCTTGAGGCTGCGCCCCCGGACGCGCTCCAGCGACAAAAGTTGCGAGGTCAGGCGACTTGTAATCCGCGCACTCGTCACCAATCCGGCAACACGTTCGCGCAGTTCTTTTTCGGTCTTGGCACTGCTGGCGGCCTCGGCCTGGCTCTGGATGGCGGCCACGGGATTGCGCATCTGATGCGCCGCGTCCGAAATGAACCCGTCGCGCAGTTCAAAGGCGCGCGCCAGCCGCCCGAACAGGGAATTAGTCGTCTGCACCAGGGGCCGCAATTCGGGTGGCACCCAGCGCCGGATCGGGCGCAGATCGTCGGCGCTGCGCTGGCCAATCGCATCGCGCAGATCGAGCAAGGGCTTCAATCCCAATTGGATACCAAACCACAGGATCAGCGCCGCCGTCAAAATCACCGACCCCAGCAGCAGTGACGATTGCGCCACCAGCTTGCGGGACAGGGCCGAGCGCTGCGTGACGGTCTGCCAGACTTCAACCGTAACCCAGCCGCCAAACTGCGGTTCGCTGATAAACTCGCGCAGAACCACCGCCCTGACCGCACGGCCCGCCGACAGGCTGTCGAAGAAAACGGGGTCGCTGCCTTGACTTTGCGCCCCGGGCGGCATCGCGGGCGGATCGGAATAGCCGGTCACGAAACTGCCGCCCGGGCCGGTGATCCGGTAATAGACCGGATCGCCCAGGGCGGTGGTCAACTCTTCCAGCAGGCTTTCCGTCAGCACGTCCCCCTCGGAAAGCACGACATCGCGCGAGATCGTCAGCGCCACCGCCAGCAGCGTGTTGTCGTAAAGCTCACGCGAGAGCTGGTTTGCTGCCTGATAGCGTGCAAAGGACGCAACAGTCGCCACCACGATCAACGGCACCATCAGCAGCGCGAAAAGCCTGCCCCGCATCGAGAGCCGTTCGAGCATCACTCGCTGTCCAGCATGTAACCCAGCCCGCGTGCGGTATGGATCCGGGCGCCCCTGCCCTCGATCTTGCGCCGCAGCCGCGACACCAGCAACTCGACCGCATTCCCCTCGACCGGGGTGCCCGTTCCATAAAGCGCGTCGGCAATCCGATCCTTTGCAATCAGCCGACCGCGATGCGCCAGCAGGAGCTCGAACAGCGCCAGTTCCCGCCGCGGCAGGTCAAGCGGTTGCCCCGCGTGCCGGACGACACGATGCACGCGATCATAGTCAAGCTGGCCCACAGCCTCTCTCGCCGGGGCAACCTGCGGCAGGCGGCGGGCAAGCGCCCGCAGGCGGGCCACCAGCTCTTCCATCTCAAATGGCTTGACCAGATAGTCGTCGGCCCCGGCATCCAGCCCCTCGACACGTTCCGAGGTTTTGCCCCGCGCGGTCAGAATCAGGACCGGAGTCGTATCACCGCGCCCGCGCAAACGCCGGATGATCTCGATACCGGACAGGCCCGGCAGGTTGATATCAATCACCGCGACATCCGCGACATTTCCCGAAAGAAAGCTGTCGGCTGCCAGGCCATCATCCAGATGATCGACCGCATGGCACTGATCTTTCAGGACATTTTGGATGCCCTCGGCAAGGCTCAGGTTATCTTCCACCAAGATGATATGCATCTGTTACCTTTTTGAAGACCCGACAGGTTTCGGACAGGAACGGCGTTTATGGTCCCGATCAAGCCGGGCTTGGGAGGAGAAATCAAGAACGGCGGCGCGCCTTGACCCCCAAAGGGGTGACGGGCTGCGTGGAAAAAACATGGGAGGACATGATGGACAAGAGCTTCAGCATCACGCGCCGTATGGCGTTCGGGCTTGTGGCGGGTGCGATGGCCCTGGGGTTGGCGGGGCCTGCCGCAGCCGAGGCCGACTTCTCGGGCAAGACGATCGAATGGATCATTCCCTTCTCGGCGGGGGGCGGATCGGATACCTGGGCGCGGTTCAATGCGCCGCTGCTGTCGAAATATCTGCCGGGCAATCCGGCCGTTGTGGTGGTGAACGAGCCGGGGGGTGGCTCGACCAAGGGGACGAACCTGTTTGCCGCCCGCGCCAAAGCCGACGGGCTGACCATTCTCGGCACCTCGGGCTCTACGCAATTCCCCTATCTGCTGGGCGATCCGCGGGTGCGCTATGACTACAAGGACTGGAAAATTGCCATGGCCGGCCCGACCGGCGGCGTGGTCTATACAAGCCCCGCGCTCGGCCTGAACGGGCCCGAGGATATCGCCATGCTCAGGGACAAGGATCTGGTTTATGCCAGCCAGGGCGCGACTTCGCTTGACCTTGTGCCGCTGCTCGGCTTTCGCCTGATGGGTTTCAAGGTGCAGCATGTCTTTGGTTTCAAGGGGCGCGGCGATGGCCGTCTGGCCTTTGAACGCGGCGAGGTGAATATCGACTACCAGACCTCTTCGGCCTATCTGAAAAATGTGCAGCCGCTGGTCGATGCCGGACAGGCAGTGCCGCTGTTCAGTTGGGGCGTATTGAACGACGCGGGCGAGGTGGTGCGCGACCCGACCTTTCCGGATCTGCCCTCGTTCGTCGAAGCCTTCCAGACCCTTACCGGCGCAGCGCCCTCGGGCCCAGAATATGAGGCGTATTTCGCCTTTTTCACCGCCGGTTTCCCGGCGCAAAAGATGGTGTTCCTGCCCGGCGAGACCCCTGACGACATCGTGGCCGCCTATCAGAAGGCCTTTGAGGATATGAAGGCCGACCCTGATTATCAGGCCAATGCCGAAGCCATCCTCGGCAGCTATGGTCAGGTCACAGGCCCGCTTGCACAGGCGCTGTTCGAGCGGGGAACGACGATCTCGCCGGCTGTCCGCGATCAGGTCACCGGCATGCTGGCCGCCGAA
>CALLZQ010000190.1 GCA_937858255.1 uncultured Tabrizicola sp. | reverse complement strand
GTTTTCCCCCCCCCGCCCCCCCCCGCGGGGCGGGGGCGCGCCCCCCCTTTGCCCGTGCCCCCGCCCCCCCCCCCCCCGCCCCCTTGCGCGCCGCGAGGGAGGGGGGGGGCGCCCCCGCCATTCTGGCCCAGAAACAACGGCTGGAAAGGCTGCTGACCCTGCGTTTTGACACCGACAGCGCCGCCCGCATCGCCGCGATTCAGGGGTTTTCCGGCGACCTCGGCCTTGACCTGCGCGCGGCGCTGAACCCGTTGCTGACAACCCAACGCCTCGCGGCCCCCGCCGCCCAGACCCCGCCCGGCAATATCGCCGCGCGCCTGACCCCGGGCCGCGATCTGGCGGAGGAAGAGGCCTATGCCCTGCTGGTTGCGCAGGGCCTTGCCCCCGCCCGCCTGACCCGGGCCGATCTCAAGGCTGCACTGGTCGCCCATATTGAGGGCGGCAGTGTCGCAGGTATCCCGCTGGCGGAACTCGACACCCCCGCCGCCCGTGACCGCGCCTATTCCGCGCTGGAGGCCGCGGGCGCCGTGCCCGCCGCCGCCACCGATGATGAGGTTGCCGCCGCGCTGACGGCCCATGGCTTTTACGATGTCTATGCCGAACCCGATGCCGGCGTGACGACCGCCGCGCAGGATGTCCTGACCGGGATCGAGGTGAAACTCGGCGCGATGCAGGCGGCGGATCTGGCGCTCGACGCGCTGTCGCTCGCCTCGATCTACTTTCTGGCCGCCATCGGTCTGGCCATCACCTTTGGCGTGATGCGGGTGATCAACATGGCCCATGGCGAGTTCATCATGATGGGCGCCTATACGGGCTATGTGGTCCAGCTTTATATCGCCAATCAGACGCTCTCGATCCTGATCGCGCTGCCCCTGGCCTTTGCCGTCACCTTTCTTGCCGGTGTGGCGATGGAGCGGCTGGTGATCCGCCACCTCTACAAACGCCCGCTGGAGACGTTGCTGGCCACCTTCGGCATCTCGATTGCCCTGCAACAACTGGCCAAGAACATCTTCGGTACCCAGGCCCGCCCGCTGACCGCGCCGGGCTGGCTGGACGGCGCACTGACGCTGAACGATGTGGTCTCGATCAGCTATATCCGCATCGCGATCTTTGTCCTGGCCCTGATCTTCCTTCTGTTCTTCCTCTGGCTGATGCGCCGCACCCGGCTGGGGCTCGAGGTGCGGGCCGTCACGCAAAACCCGGCCATGGCCGCCAGCATGGGGATCAACCCCGACCGCATCAACATGCTGACCTTCGGCCTCGGCTCCGGCATCGCCGGGATCGCCGGTGTCGCCATCGGCCTCTTCGCCAAGGTCACGTCAGAGCTTGGCAGCGACTATATCGTGCAGAGCTTCATGACCGTGGTCGTTGGCGGGGTCGGCAATATCTGGGGCACGCTCGCGGGCGCGCTGATGATCGGCACGCTGCAAAAGACGATTGAGTGGCTGAACCCCTCGAACACGCTCGCGGCCCAGACCTACATGATCCTCTTCATCATCCTCTTCATCCAGTTCCGTCCGCGGGGGATCATCGCCCTCAAGGGCCGCGCCGCGGGGGATTGATCCATGTTCCGCCCTGCCGCCCATTTTCTGTCCACAAATATCCCACGGGGGGCGCGGGGGGTGTGAAACCCCCCGCTTCTCCGGCAAAGGCAAAGCGATGTCCCGAACCTTCCTGACCCGCAACCCCTCGGTCCTGATCTTCCTCGCGGCGCTGGCGCTCTTTACCCTCGCCGTGACCCTGATGTCCGAGGCCTATGGCCTGTCGCTGCTCTCGACCTCTTTCGTCAAGACTTTGGGCAAGACGCTCTGCCTCTGCCTCGTCGCCCTCGCCATGGATCTGATCTGGGGCTATGCGGGGATCCTCTCGCTGGGGCACATGGCGTTTTTCGCGCTTGGCGGCTACATGATCGGCATGTGGCTGATGTATGCCCGGACCGAGG
>CALLZQ010000189.1 GCA_937858255.1 uncultured Tabrizicola sp. | reverse complement strand
GCACCGCTCTTGAGCGTGACGCCCGATATGGGGCTGCAAATCCTGATCCCGACGCTGATCGTGATTGTCATCGGTGGCCTTGGGTCGCTGAAAGGCGCGATTGCCGGGTCGCTGATCTTTGGTTTCGTGCAGACCTTTGGCGCGGTGCTGGCGCCGCAATTGGCCTCGGTCCTGATCTATGCGCTGCTGGCCGCCGTGCTGGTGGTCAAGCCCGTCGGCCTGTTTCCGGCGAAAGGATAAGCCATGTTTCAACATAACACACTTCGTTACGCGGTTCTGATCCTGCTGGCAGTGGGCGCGCTGTTTCAGGCGCTAACGGCGGAATATTTCGGGCTGGAAATCCTGACCGAGATTGCAATCCTTGCCATGCTGGTGCTGGCGCTGGATATCGTGGCGGGCTTTGGCGGGGGGGTGTCGCTGTGGCATGGGGGGCCGATGGGCGGGAAGGCCCATGCCTTTGCGCTGTTGGCGGGGCAGGCGGGCATTGCGCCTGCGCTGGCGATGGCTGGGGCGGTTGCGGTGTCGGGCGTGATTGCATGGATCATCGGGGCGATTTGTTCGCGCAGCCATGGCATTTACTTCATCATGGCGACTTTGGCTTTTGGGCAGATGGCCTATTCCTATGTCTTTGAGTCCCCTGTTCTTGGTGGGGATGACGGGATCAGCGGGATTTCGCGGCTTGACCTGTCGTGGATTGGGGTTGATCTGGACGATAGCCGCGCCTTCGCGCTGTTCTGCCTTGCACTTTTGGCGGCAGTCTATGGCGCGTCGGTGCTGATCCTGCGGTCAGGGCTGGGGCGGTCGCTTTCCGGCGTCATGCATAATGAACAGCGGATGCGGGAGCTGGGGCTGACCGTCTGGCGGGTCAAGGCCGATGTCTTTGGCCTGTCTGGCATGATTGCGGGTTTGGCTGGGGCTTTGGCTGCGCAGCATACCATGTTCATCTCGCCCGGTTTGCTTGGCTGGACCGTGTCAGGCGAGGCGCTTGTCGTCGTGATCCTTGGTGGGCTTGGCACGTTGGTGGGGCCGATGGTTGGCGCGGTGGCCTTTGTGGTGTTGAAGCATGAGCTTAGCGCGATCACCACTTATTGGCACCTGATCGTGGGCGTCATTCTGATCGCCGTGGTGATGAGCCGAGCCAACGGGATTTTCGGCTGGGTCGAGGCGCGGTGGGGTTCGAGGATCGAGCGGCGCTTGGCCGATGCCACCCGCAAACAGCAAGGGGAAGGGGTGGCAAACGATGCTTGAGACACGCAATCTGAGCAAGAGTTTCGGCGCTATCCATGTCACGCGAAATGTCTCCTTGAAGCTGGAGCGGGGCGAGCGGCGGGTGATCCTCGGGCCGAACGGCGCGGGCAAAACGACGCTGTTCAACCAGTTGGTTGGCGAATTGACGCCGGATGCCGGGTCTGTCCATCTGGCGGGTGAGGATGTGACGGCGCTGCCGGTGGCTAAGCGGGCGCGGCGGGGGTTGTCGCGCAGCTATCAGAAGAACACGCTCTTCGATGGGCTGACGGTGGAGCAGAACCTTGGCCTTGCGGCGGCGTTGTATACGGGGCACGCGACGCGGCTCTGGTCGGACAGTCTGGCCAAGCCCGAGGTGCGCGAGATTGTGGCTGAGGTGGCCGAACAGGTGAACCTGATGCCCTATCTGCATGCGCGTGTCTCCGAGGTCAGCTACGGCGTGCGGCGGCAGTTGGAGGTGGGGGTGGCCCTGGCGACCCGGCCTCTGGTCTTGCTGATGGACGAGCCGACCAGCGGCGTGGGGCCGGAAATGTCGAAGGGCTTCCATGACCTTTTGAACAACCTGCCGCGCGATCTGACGCTTCTCATCATCGAGCATGACATGGATCTGGCCTTTGACGTGGCCGATACGATCACGGTTCTGAATTACGGCGAGGTGGTGTTTGACGGCCTGCCGGAAGAGGCGCGGGGATCAAAGCTGCTGCGGGACATTTATCTGGGGAGCTGGGAAGATGCTTGAGCTGAAATCCATCCAGTCGGGCTATGGCGAGACGCAGGTTCTCTATGGCCTGTCGCTGGAGGCCAAGGCGGGCCGCGTGCTGGCCATTCTGGGCCGCAACGGGGCCGGGAAATCGACCACGCTGAAGACGATCATGGGGTTGTTGCCGCTGAAATCGGGCGAGATTGTCTATGAGGGCAAGCCGATTGCCGCGCGCCCCTTTGACATTGCGAAGGCGGGCATCGCCTATGTGCCGGAAACGCGGGATATTTTCCCGTCGCTGTCGGTGCGCGAAAATCTGGAAATCGCGGCCAAGCGGTTTGGCGGGGCGGGCGCGGATTGGACGATGGAGCGGGTCTTGGCCCTGTTCCCGCGTCTGGGGGAACGTCTGGACAATGGCGGCACACAGCTTTCGGGCGGAGAGCAGCAAATGCTGTCGATTGCCCGCGCGCTGTTGATGAACCCGCGTCTCTTGATTTTGGATGAGCCGACCGAGGGGCTGGCGCCGATCATCGTCAAGCTGATCCATGACAAGCTGAAAGAGTTGAAAGAGGCTGGCCTGTCGATGATCCTTGTCGAGCAGAATTTCGGCTTTGCCACCTCGCTTGCCGATGACGTGGTGGTGGTGGGCAAGGGCCAAGTGGTCTGGACGGGCAGTGCTGCCGAGATCCGCGCCAATGCGCAGGTTCAGCACGAATGGCTGGGCGTCTGAAACATGGGGCGGCGGGGCAGACCTGCCGCCCGCTCAGATGACTTTGCGCGCCACCTTTTGCGCGAGTTTGACAAAGTTCTGCACATGCACCCCCTGTTCATCGAGGCGATAGTTCAGCGACAGGGCGGTGCGGGCAATCTCGGGTTCGATTTTCAAGAACTTCATGCCCTTGCGCGGGGCGCTTGAAACGGATTCCGGCACGATGCAAACGCCTTCACCCACAGCAACCAGACCAAGCGCGGTTTGCAGATCCATGCACCAAATGCGCAGGGGGGCTTTGAAGCCCGCATCTTCAATCGCCTTCAGCACGAAATCCGCATAGCTGGGGCGCGGGTATTCGGGGTAAAGGATCAGATTGTGGGTCATCAGCCGTTCCAGTTTGGCGACCGACCGCCCGCCGGTATCGACGACATCAGGCAGGGCGAGGATCAGCTTTTCCTCCAAGAGTTCCCGCGTCAGGAATTCCGGATCTTGCAGCGCCGGGCGGGCAAAGACCACGTCCAACTCGCGCGAGATCAGGGCGCGGTGAAGCTGCGCGTTGTTCATCGGGATCAGGCTGAGGTTCACCTCGGGGTAATTCGCGCGGTAGGATTTGATGATATTGGGCATGATGCCAAAGGTGGCCGAGCCCACAAACCCGATGCGCAGGCGGCCTTCGGCCCCTTGGCCCAGACGGCGGACCTCGAGCTTGGTATCCTCAAGCTGGGCAAGGATCGACTTGCCGCGCGCCAGAAGGCGTTCGCCTGCCTGCGTGAGGGAGATCGCGCTGCGGCCCCGGTTGAACAGGATCGCGCCCAGCTCTTCCTCGATCTGCTTGATCTGACGGCTGAGCGGCGGCTGCGCCATGTCCAGCCGTTCGGCCGCACGACCGAAATGCAACTCCTCGGCCACGGCAATGAAATACGTCAACTGCTTGAAGTTCATCTCCCGCCGTCCTCCCCCTTGAGGGACGTTAGGGCAAGTTAGGATTTGGGGAAAGGCCTCTGAAAGAAGGGGGGAGAGATGGCTGAAATTCTACAAGGTTGATCGACTCTTCAGCCTCGGTTCGCGCGTCGCGTGTCCGAAGCCACCGCGTCGACAATGCACGGCAGTTGTGAAATTACCGGAAACCTTCGGCGATTAGCGTTTGAAAGTTCAACTCAAGGCGTTTGTGCATATCGCGCCGCCTTTCCTTCGGCAGCGTGCGCAGATACCTTTTCATTTGCCGGAACCTTAAGGCGCGTAACGGGTCGATGAGACTGTGCACCAAGCCATAGGCCATTGAGCCCAAGATAAGCATGACCCAAAGCACGGCGACGCTGTGCAGAATTTGGTTGCCCTGGCTCAAAACTGACGCGGCGACGAGAATGAGGGTAAGAAGCAAGGTAACGAAACGCCCCAAAGGCCCCAATCTTCGCCAGACAATTTCAATGCTGTCCGAGTAGAGACCCAGACCGCCCGATAGGCCCAAGAGGATAACTGCACGATCAACAAGCGCAGACCAAACGCCGATTTGAAGGATTTGCGCGACGCAAACGCCTAGGGCGAGCAGTACGAGTAGCAAACGCAACAATGCAACGGCTCTTAGTGACCTCATCGGTTCTATTGGGACATGCTGGCCAAGCACATCGAAGTCGGGCGTTGAGTTCATTTATGCCTCTCGGATCAATCCCTACCCAAGATTATCCGACATGGTGGCCCTTTTGTGGCGCTCTCCCGAAGGAGTTATTGATCGGCGATCTCATGGCTTTTTGCCCATGGATCCGTCGCTGGACAGAAAAAAAGGCCCCCGAAACTCAGGGGCCTGAAGTCGACAGGGAGGTAGGGGTCGTTTACTCGGCAGCCACGGCGCGGACGGCGGCTTGCGCTTTCAGGGTGAAGTCGAATTCGAAGTGCAGGTCGGTGCCCAGTTCCTTCGGGGCCGGTTTGAACTTGCCGATCAGGCTTTGCTTGACGGCAAAGACGCTGTCTTCTTCCAGCCACTTGCTGTCCGCGTCATAGATCTGGCTGATCAGCGGGCGGTAGCCGTCTTTCGAGATGATGAAGTGCATGTGGCCGGGGCGGTTCGGGTGGTGGCCCATGAAGCGCAGCAGTTCGCCTGCGGTTTCATCCTCGGGGATCGGATAGGGCACGGGGCGGACGGCGACAAAGGCGTAGTGGCCGTTCTCATCGGTCTCAAACCGGCCGCGCAGGTTGTATTCCGGCTGATCGGGATCAAGGTTTTCGTAGATGCCGTTCGGCGCGTCTTCCCAGACATCGAGCGTCACGCCAGCGATGCCCTTGCCGCTCTCGTCCTTGATGTACCCTTCGAAATAGGCGGTTTCTTCGTTGTCATAGTGCTTTTGGATCGTGGTACCGCCCTTGGGCAGAACCGGCGGGTTTTCGCGGGAGAACGGGCCAAACACCCGCGACTCGCTTTCGTTGCCGCGGATCGGGGTGGTCATCATGTCGACCAGAACCTCGACGCCAAGGATGTCGCCCAACAGGATGAATTCCTGGCGGTTTTCGTTGCAGAGTTTGCCAGCGCGGGCGAGGTAGTCGCAGGCCGCAAGGAACTCGCTGTGTTGCAGCTTTACGTCTTTGATAAAGCCGTGCAGGTGCTTGATCAGCGAGGACATGATTTCGCGCTGACGGTCGGTCACGGTGCCGTGCTTGCCAAGGCTGGCGACAACGACGTCGGTGATATTGTCCTGATTGACGATGCCCATGGGTTCTCTCCTCCTCCTGGCAGTCTGGTTTCGTTGGGGGGCGCATCACCCCGCCGACTGACCTGACCCTTCCTGAAACGCGGCGTCTTCCCAATGCCTGTGGCGGTATCAGGTGGTACCGCCGGGGTGGGGGCCTGCATTCTCGCCCAAAATGATGGTGGTTGTTTGGGCCTTTGGGGGAATGGGATCGCCTCCTACCTGCGGCGGCATGGATGGGCGCCGCCTTCCTGTGCCAGCTTTCGTCCAGATCGAACAGGCGGGAGGCAGCGGTGATCGACACCTTTAAGGATATTCAACAAGCGCTGAATGCGGCGCCGCATCTGCTGCGGTTGGGGCGGCTGTTCAGTGAAACGGTGTTGGTCGAAGTAGATGGGCAGGAAATCTATCTGACCTTTGACAAGGGTCGTCTGGAAAGCGTGGTCGAAGGGCCAAGCCGAAAGACGCCATGGCGGTTTGCCCTGCGCACCGACGCTGAAGCCTTGGTCAAATTCTGGCAGGCCCGACCCGAGCCCGGGTTTCACGACATCTTCGGTCTGGTCAAGACCGGCCGGGGCCGGATTGACGGCGATATCCTGACGCTGGTCAAGAACCTGCGGTTCTTCAAGGACGTTCTGGCCCTTGGCCGTGCGAAAGAGGGGTTGGCGGCATGAGTGTTGAGCCGATCATTGGGCGGTATCTGACCGTCACCATCGCAGGCGCGCCCCGCCGGATTTACTTTGAAGAGGCCGGGCAGGGCCGCCCGGTTCTGTGCCTGCATACGGCAGGCGCCGATACCCGGCAGTGGCGGCATCTGATGAATGATGCAAGCGTGACCGAAAACCACCGTCTGATTGCCTTTGATATGCCGTGGCACGGCAAATCCCTGCCGCCCGAAGGGTTCGAGACACAGGAATACCTGCTGACGACCGAAGCCTATATCGAAACGGTTTTGGCCGTGATCGACGGTCTCGACCTTGACCGTCCTATTCTGGCAGGCTGTTCCATGGGCGGGCGCATTGCCCTGCAACTGGCGGCGCTGCATGGCCACAAGTTCAGCGGGTTCATCGCCATTGAGGCATCGGACTTTCAGCCCGCATGGTATGACATCGACTGGTTCCACCGCCCTGATGCGCATGGTGGAGAGATGGGGGCGGCGCTGGTTTCGGCCAATATCTCACCCTATGCACCGAAATCTGAACGCTGGAATACGCTGTGGATGTTCATGCAAAGCGGGCCGGGCGTGTTCCGCGGCGACCTGAGTTTCTACACCCGTGATGACAGTCTGATTGGCCGTCTGGGCCAGATCAATACCAGCAAGACCCCGGTGCATCTGCTGGTGGGGGCCTATGACCTGACCTGCACACCCGAAGATGCCGCTCGCACGGCGCGCGCCATTCCGGGGGCGACCATCGCGGTGATGGACGAGCTGGGCCATTTCCCGATGAGCGAGCATCCCGAAGGCTTCCGCCCCTTCTTTGTGGCGGCCTTGGAAAAGATGACCCGGTCGCGAGCCGCCGCCGCCTGATCCCGCCATTGCACGAGGAGGAGGAGCCATGTGCAAGAACGCTGATAAACCCTGTCCCGGATGTCCGCGCCACAAGATCGAAGAGGCGCCGTGGCGCTTCTTTACCGAGGAGGAGCGCCGCGTGATCGAACTGCGCGCGGCACCTCAACAAACTGCGCCGCTGTCCTGACCCCTGACCGCGCCCATTGGATTGCAAACCGGGGCGCGGATGAAAACGGAAACACCTATGTCAAAACCCTGCATCATCTGCGTGGCCATCACTGGCAGCCTGCCGACCAAAGCCAACAATCCGGCTGTGCCGATCACTGTTTCAGAACAAGTGGAATCGACACATGAGGCCTTTGAGGCCGGGGCAACCATCGTCCACGCCCATGTGCGCAATGACGATCAGACCCCGTCTTCAGACCCCGAGAAATTCGCGCGTCTGAAGGAAGGTTTGGAAAAACACTGCCCCGGCATGATCATCCAGTTTTCCACCGGGGGCCGGTCAGGCGCGGGCCAGACGCGGGGGGGCATGCTGCCCTTGCGCCCCGATATGGCTTCGCTCTCTGTTGGGTCGAACAATTTCCCGACGCGCGTCTATGAAAACCCGCCGGAACTGGTGGAATGGCTGGCCTCGGAAATGCTGACCTATGGCGTCAAGCCCGAGATTGAGGCCTTTGACCTGAGCCATATACTGAAAGCGAAGGATATGGCGGATAAGGGCCTGCTTGCGGGGACGCCCTATGTGCAGTTCGTGATGGGCGTGAAGAATGCGATGCCGGTGGATCGCGATGTGTTTGATTACTATATCCACACCGTGAAACGCCTGTTCGGGGCGGATGCGGCGTGGTGCGCGGCTGGGATCGGGCAGAGCCAGCTCACGCTGAACGAATGGGCCATCGCGGCGGGTGGTCATGCCCGCACGGGGCTGGAAGATAACGTGCGTCTGGACCGCGACCGTCTGGCCCCCAGCAATGCCGCCTTGGTCCGCCGGGCCGCCGATATTTGCGAGAAAAACAACCGCCCTGTGGCCACATGGGCCGAGGCGCGACGCATTCTGGGCCTGCCGCAGCCGGGCACAGTAAAGTCGGGAGTTGCAGCATGAAAAAGGTCTATCCGAACGCGGCAGTGGCGCTTGATGGGTTGCTGTTTGAGGGGATGATGATTGCTGCCGGTGGCTTTGGGCTTTGCGGCATTCCGGAATTGCTGATTGCGGCAATCCGTGAGGCGGGGACGAAGGGTCTCACGGTTGCGTCGAACAACGCCGGTGTTGACGGCTTTGGCCTTGGCCAGCTTCTGGAGACGCGGCAGGTGAAGAAGATGATCTCGTCCTATGTGGGCGAGAATGCCGAGTTCATGCGACAGTATCTGTCGGGCGAGCTGGAACTGGAATTCAACCCTCAGGGTACGCTGGCGGAACGGATGCGGGCCGGTGGCGCGGGCATCCCGGGGTTCTACACCGCGACGGGCGTGGGCACAGTGATTGCCGAGGGCAAGGATGTGAAGACGTTCGACGGCAAGGATTACATCCTTGAGCGCGGGATCGTGGCCGATCTGGCGATTGTGAAGGCGTGGAAGGCCGATCCGTCGGGCAACCTTGTCTTCCGCAAGACCGCGCGGAATTTCAACGTACCTGCCGCGACCTGCGGCAAGACCTGCGTGGTCGAGGTTGAAGAAATCGTGCCGCTCGGTTCGCTGGACCCCGATACCATCCACCTGCCGGGCATCTATGTCCACCGCATCATCCAAGGCCAGCACGAGAAGCGCATCGAACAGCGCACCGTCCGCAAAAAGGAGTAAGCATAATGCCATGGGATCGCAATCAGATGGCCGCGCGCGCGGCGCAGGAGTTGCAGGACGGTTGGTACGTGAATTTGGGCATCGGCATTCCAACGCTGGTTGCGAACTACATCCCCAAGGGGATCGAGGTGACGCTGCAATCGGAAAACGGAATGCTTGGCATGGGGCCTTTTCCGTTTGAGGGCGAAGAAGATGCCGACCTGATCAACGCGGGCAAACAGACGATCACCGAGCTTCCGCAGACGGCTTATTTCGACTCGGCGCAGTCTTTCGCGATGATCCGTGGCGGCAAGATCGCCATGGCGATCTTAGGTGCAATGGAAGTGGCCGAAAACGGCGATCTGGCGAACTGGATGATCCCCGGCAAGCTGGTGAAGGGGATGGGCGGCGCCATGGACCTCGTGGCAGGCGTCGGCCGCGTGGTGGTTGTGATG
>CALLZQ010000188.1 GCA_937858255.1 uncultured Tabrizicola sp. | reverse complement strand
GTGAGGCCGCGCGGCTGATCGAGGTTGCACCGGCTTGGCTGGCGGTGGGGCTGGTGATCGAACCCTTTGGCGGCACGGCGGTCGCGGTGCGCGGGGTGCCCGCCGCGCTGGGGCAGGTGGATGCGGCGCTGCTCCTGCGCGATGTGGCTGATGAACTGGCCGATCTGGGCCGCAGCGATCTGGTCAAGGCGCGGATTGATGCGGTCCTCAGCCGGATGGCCTGCCACGGCTCGGTCCGCTCGGGCCGGCAGATGCGGGCCGAAGAGATGAATGCGCTTTTGCGTGAGATGGAGGCGACGCCCCATTCCGGCCAGTGCAACCATGGCCGCCCGACCTATGTCGAACTGAAACTCTCTGATATCGAAAAGCTGTTCGGGCGCAGATGATTACTCTCTTTGGACAAAGCTACCCCTGGAATGCGCCCGAAATCCTGCTGATCGGTGGGGTGGCGGTGGTGTTGTTGGCGGTTCTGCTGATGATCCTGCGCGCGGCGGGGCGGTCGGCACAGATGGCCCAGCCGCTGATGCGGGAAATCGGCTGGCTGTCGCAGCGGGTGCAGCATTTGGGCGAGGGGCAGGAACGCCTGTCAGGTGGCCTTCACCATGTCAGTGAGGCGCAGGCCGTCAGCCAGACCGCGATGCTGAAGGTGATGGAGCAGCGTCTGGCCGAGGTGCAGCGCCAGATGGGCGAAAGCCTGCATGGCACCGCCACCCGCACCGCCCGGTCCTTGGGAGAGTTGCAGCAACGGCTGGAAACCATCGACAAGGCGCAGGCGAATATCGAGAAGCTGTCCGGCAATGTACTGTCCTTGCAGGATATCCTGTCCAACAAGCAAACCCGGGGCGCCTTTGGAGAGATCCAGTTGCATGACATCGTGCAAAAGGCCCTGCCCAAGGATGCCTTTACCATGCAGGCGACGCTCTCGAACGGGCGGCGGGCGGATTGCCTGATCCATCTGCCGAACCCGCCCGGGCCGATCGTTATTGACGCCAAATTCCCGCTTGAGGCCTATGAGGCGCTGCGGCGGGCGGAAACGCCCCGGCAATTGCAAGAGGCGGCGCAACTGATGCGCGGGGCGGTCCGCGCCCATATCCGCGCCATTGCAGAGCGTTATGTGCTGGAGGGCGAAACTGCGGATGGGGCGCTGATGTTCCTGCCGTCTGAGGCGGTCTATGCCGAACTTCACGCCAATTTCCCTGATGTGGTGCGCGAGGGGTTCGCCGCAAAGGTCTGGATCGTCTCGCCCACCACCTGCATGGCGACGCTGAATACCATGCGCGCGGTGCTGAAGGATGCGCGCATGCGCGAACAGGCCGGGGCGATCCGCAAGGAACTGTCGCTGCTCTACGCGGATGTCGAGCGGCTGGGCGCGCGGGTGGAAAACCTTGACCGCCATTTCGGGCAGGCGGCCAAGGATATCGAAGAGATCAAGATCTCATCCGACAAGGCCACCAAGCGAGCGCGGCGGCTGGACAATTTCGACTTTGAGGAACTGGCGCCGGGCGATCCGGCCAAGGCCATCGGCCAGACCGCCGCCGAATAGCAAAGGCCGCCCCCGAGAGGCGGCCTTTGGTCGATGCGAGTCGATTATCCGCGCAGGGTGCCGCCGGTGGCTTTCGTCACCTTTTCGATGATCTTGGCCGAAACCGCCTCGATATCCTTTTCGGTCAGCGTGCCCGTGGTTGGTTGCAGGCGGACGGTCAGCGCGATGGATTTCTTGCCGGCGCCCATTTGTGCCTCGGCCTTTTCGCCGGTGAACTGGTCGAAGACGCGGACGCTTTCGATCAGCGCCTTGTCGGCGCCCTGTGCGGCGTTGACGGCGGTCAGCGCCTCCACCCTTGCATCCACGACGAAGGCGAAATCGCGCTCGACCGCCTGCAGGTCGCTGATCGCCAGCGCCGGGCGGGGCGGTGTCTTGACCTTGGGTTGCGGCACGTTCGCGACCAGCACAGTAAAGGCCACGGCGGGGCCTTTGATGTCAAACTCGCGCAGGATCTTGGGATGCACCTCGCCAAAGCTCGCCATGACATTCGGGCCAAGGCCGATGACGCCGGACCGGCCGGGGGGCCACCAGTCGGCCACCTTGCGGCTGATCTGCACACGGGCCGGGGCTCCAAGGGCGGCCAGAACCGCCTCGGCATCGGCCTTGGCGTCAAACACATCCACCGGGCGGCGGCTGCCATAGGGGTCACGCGGGGCCGAGGCACCGACCAGCAGACCCGTGGCCTGCAAATGCTGATCGCCCGGTTCCCCGCCCGAGAAGGCGGGGCCGATTTCGGCCAGCGACAGGTCCATGAAGCCACGCGCCTGATTGCGGGCGGCGGCGCGCAAATGGCCCGGCAGCAGGTCGGGGCGCAGGTGGGTCATTTCCGAAGAGATCGGGTTTTCCACCCGCACCGCATCGGTACCACCGCCAAACAGCTTGGCCGCGACCTCATCGATGAAGCTGTAGGTCACGCATTCATTATAGCCCAGGGCCGCGATGGTGCGGCGGGCGGCTTTCTCGCGCTGTTGCAGCGGTGTCAGGATCGGCTTTGGCACGCCAGCCGTGCCACGGGTCAGCGGTTTGCCGACCAGTTTGGTCAGCGAGGCGACGCGGGCCACTTCCTCGACCAGATCGGCCTCGCCCAGAACATCGGGGCGCCAGGTGGGCGGGGTCGCCATGTCGCCGTTCAGCGTGAATCCAAGGGCGGTCAGCGTGGCGCGCTGTTCTGCCTCGGGGATGTCCATGCCGACAAGGCTGATCACCCGGGCGGGGTTCAGCCTGTAGGCGCGGGCCGTGTCGATGGGGGCGCCATCCTGCGCGATGTGGCTGGGCGTGCCGCCGCAGAGGTCGAGGATCATCTGGGTGGCCATGTCGAGGCCCGGCAGGGTAAAGGCAGGATCGACACCGCGCTCAAAGCGATAACGAGCGTCCGAATTGATTTTCAGCGCGCGACCGGTGGTGGCGATGGTGATCGGGTCCCACCAGGCGGATTCAAGGAAGACGTCTGTGGTGTCATCGGTGCAGCCCGAATGTTCGCCGCCCATGATGCCGGCGAGCGACTCGACGCCTGCCTCATCTGAAATCGCCATCATGCCTTCGCGCAGGCTGTAGGTCTTTCCGTCGAGGGCCAGAAATTCCTCGCCGCCCTTGGCCGGGTGGATGCGCAGGGTGCCGCCCTTGACCTTGGCTGCGTCAAAGACGTGCAGCGGGCGGTTCAGGCCAAAGGTGAAGTAGTTGGTGATATCGACCAACGCCGAGATCGGGCGCAGGCCGATGGCTTTCAGCCGCTGTTGCAGCCAGTCGGGCGAGGGGCCGTTCTTGACGCCCCGGATCAGGCGGCCGGCGAAATGCGGACAGCCCTTTTCCTTCAGCGCGGGGTCGATTTCGACGCGGATCGGGCTGTCGAACTGGCCGTTGATCGCCGGGGTGGCAAGGGTCTTCAGCGTGCCGAGGCCCCGGGCGGCAAGGTCACGCGCGATACCATGAACGCCAAGCGCATCGGGTCGGTTAGGCGTGATCTTGATATGGATCATCGGGTCAACCGTGCCGGGCCGGTTCGCGGCCAGCCAGTCGACGAATTTCTGGCCAACCTCGCCCGAGGGCAGTTCGATGATGCCGTTATGCTCGTCCGAAAGCTCCAGCTCGCGTTCCGAGGCCATCATGCCATGGGATTCGACGCCGCGGATCTTGCCAACGCCCAAGGTGGTGTCGATGCCGGGGACGTAATCGCCGGGTTTGCACAGGACGACGGTGATCCCCGCACGGGCATTGGGGGCGCCGCAGACGATCTGCTTTTCGCCCTCATCCGTCATCACCCGGCAGACGCGCAGGCGGTCGGCATCGGGGTGCTGTTCGGCATGCAGGACTTTGGCAAGCGTAAAGGAAGACAGGCGCGCGGCCGGGTTCGACACTTCCTCAACCTCGAGGCCGAGGTCGGTCAGCGCATAGAGAATGTCATCCAGCGAGGCCGTGGTATCGAGGTGATCCTTGAGCCAGGAGAGGGTGAATTTCATCGCGGGTGTCCCTTTGATCTTGCCGCACCGGGATTAGCGCAAAGCCCCGCCCGGGGGAAGGGTGCCGCGTTCGGTTTCCGTTGCGGAAACGGCTTGTCTCTGTGTTGACGGCTGCGTGCCATAATTTCGCACTCTGCCCAAGGTAGAAACCGCGCATGACCCATCGCATGCTCGACAAACCCAAGGACCTTAAACGCCAGAACCCCTGGCTGATGATCGTCGCCATCGGGGCGATTGGCCTCGGGTTCGTGCTGGCGGCGGGCAGCCTGCGCGCCGCCGCCTATGCCACGATGCCCGGATTGGGCGGTTAAGCGCGATCAGCGGCTGAGGCCGCCGGGCAGGTCGGGCAGGTCCAGCGCGGCAAAGCCATAGTGGCGCAGCCAGCGAAGATCCCCCTCGAAAAACGCGCGCAGGTCGGGGATGCCATATTTCAGCATGGCGATGCGGTCGATGCCCATGCCAAAGGCAAAGCCCTGCCATTCGTTCGGATCGACGCCTGCCGCTTGCAGCACCTTGGGATGCACCATGCCCGAGCCGAGGATCTCCATCCACTTGTCACCCTCGCCGATGCGAAGCTGGCCGCCGACGTTGGAATAGCGGATATCGACCTCGGCCGAGGGTTCGGTGAAGGGGAAGTGGCTGGCGCGGAAACGCAGCTCGACCTTTTCCACCTCAAAGAAGGCGCGGCAGAATTCCTCCAGCGTCCATTTCAGATTGGCCATGGAAATGTCGCGGTCGATGGCAAGGCCCTCGACCTGATGGAACATCGGCGTATGGGTCTGGTCCATGTCCATGCGGTAGACGCGGCCCGGCGCGATGACACGGATCGGCGCACCCTTTTCGGTCATGGCGCGGATTTGCACCGGCGAGGTATGGGTGCGCAGCACATGTGGCGGGCGGTTGTCGCCCTCGGCCCGGTGCATGAAGAAGGTATCATGCTCTTGCCGCGCCGGGTGTTCCGGCGGGATGTTCAGGGCGTCGAAATTATACCAGTCGCTTTCGACCTGCGGGCCTTCGGCCACCGAGAAACCCATATCGGCAAAGATCGCGGTCAATTCGTCCATCACCTGACTGACCGGGTGGATGGTGCCACGTGGGCGCGGGCGGCCCGGCAGGGTCACGTCCAGCCATTCCGATTTCAGCCGCTCATTCAGCGCGGCATCGGCAAGGCCCTGCTTCTTGGCGCGCAGCGCGGCATCAATCTCGGTTTTCAACACGTTCAGCGCGGCCCCGGCGGTCTTGCGCTCTTCCGGGTCCATCTTGCCAAGCGTGGCCATCATGGCGCTGATCTCACCCTTTTTACCAAGGGCCGCAAGGCGCACTTCTTCCAGCGCAGCCTCATCCGCAGCCTTGGCCACGGCCTCGATATACTTGCCACGAAGTTCGGTCAGTTCCATCTCGCATGCCTCCGGCGATCAGCGAGACGGGGTTAGCGGGAAGGGGCCAAGGATGCAAGGGCAGGGATGGTTAGGCCTGTGTTGCAGGGGCCGACCACGGCCAAAAACAAAAGCCCCGCCGAAGCGGGGCTTTTTTATTCCGGGTCTGATTGCGATCAGGCGGCCAGAGCGGCCTTGGCTTGCGCGGCGATGGCGTTGAACGCCTCGGGCTCATGCACGGCCAGATCGGCCAGAACCTTGCGGTCCACTTCGATGCCGGCCTTGGTCAGGCCGTTGATCAGGCGCGAGTAGGTCATTTCCAGATCGAACAGACGCACGGCGGCGTTGATACGCTGGATCCACAGGGCGCGGAACTGACGCTTGCGGACCTTGCGGTCGCGGGTCGCGTACTGCTGGGCCTTGTCGACGGCCTGGGTCGCGGTACGGAAGTTGGTCGAGCGGGCGGCGTAATAGCCTTTCGCCTTGGCAATGACCTTGCGGTGACGGGCGTGGGTCACCTTGCCGGATTTAACGCGGGACATATGTGTGACTCCTCAGCGGTTGTAGGGCATGTACTTCTTGACGATCTTCTCATCGCTGTCGCAGAGCACCATCGTGCCCGATGCGTCGCGGATGAATTTCGTCGAGCGCTTGATCATGCCGTGGCGCTTGCCAGCCACACCCGCCTTCACATGGCCATTGGCCGTGAAGGTGAACCGCTTTTTCGCAGCGGATTTCGTCTTCATCTTGGGCATTTCGATCTCCAATCGTCAGATGCGCGACTCGGCATGCCACATTGGCCGGCCCCGCAGGCTTTCCAGAGCGGTCCCTATAGGGGGCATCCGGGCAAACCGCAAGCGGTTATTCAGTTGATATAGCGGCCGATCACCCGGAAAAAGATATGCGGCACCTCGCTGATGGCGATGCCGCCGGGATGGCGGCTGATCGCCATCACCAGCAGGCCGCCGCCGATCATCAAGAGGATGGCGGCGACCCGCGGGGCGCGATTTTCCGAATAGGCCGACAGGATCGAGGGGATGGCGAGCGCCGCCAGAACGGCCCCCACCACAAACATCAGATCATTATCCATGCCTTGCCCCAACCCCTTAAAGAGCGGCAGGTTACTCTGGGTCGGCCTTGTAGATCAACCGCTCGTCACAGGGGGCGACGCGCAGGATGTTGGTCGTGCCCTGTACGTTGAAGGGCACCCCGGCGGTCAGCACGATCTGATCGGTTTCCGAGGCAAAGCCATGCTGGCGTGCCGCCCGCACCGCCGAGATCACGGCGCCCTTGAAGCGTTCCTGCTCTTCGGTGATCACGCAATGCGTGCCCCAGGTCAGGCACAGGCGACGGGCGGTGCCCATCAGCGGGGTCAGGGCGATGATCGGCACGCGCGGGCGTTCGCGCGAGACAAGGCCCACGGTCGTGCCCGACTGCGAAAACACCGCGATGGCCTTGATATTGGTCGCCTCGGCAATCTCGCGCGCCGCGGCGACGATGCCATCGGCGACGGTCGAGCGCTGGACCATGCGGCTGGCCTCGATGATCTGGCGGTAGGTCTGGTCACTCTCGACGGACACGGCCACGTTGTTCATCGTGGTCACGGCCTCAATCGGGAATTTGCCGGCAGCGGATTCGGCTGAGAGCATGATCGCGTCCGAGCCTTCGTAGATGGCGGTGGCGACGTCTGAAACCTCGGCCCGCGTGGGCATCGGCGATTCGATCATCGATTCCAGCATCTGCGTTGCCACGATCACCGGCTTGGCAGCGGCGCGGGCCAGACGGACGAGGCGCTTTTGGATTGGCGGCACCGAATGGACCGGCAGTTCCACGCCCAGTTCGCCGCGTGCCACCATGATCCCGTCCGAGACGGCAAGGATCGCGTCATAGGCTTTCACAGCGGCAGGCTTTTCGATCTTGGACAGAACGGCGGCACGACCGCGCGCCAGTTCCTTGGCCTGAATCACATCCTCGGGCCGCTGAACGAAGGACAGGGCCAGCCAGTCAACACCCAGTTCGCAGGCGAACTCCAGGTCCTTGAGATCCTTTTCCGACAGCGCGGCCAAAGGCAGCACCACATCCGGCACGTTCACGCCCTTGCGGTTGGAAATCGTGCCGCCCACCGTCACGGTGCAATTGGCGAAATCGGGGCCGCAATCGTCCACCTGAAGGCGGATCTTGCCGTCATTGACCAAGAGGGTCGCGCCCGGTTCCAGCGCCGCGAAAATCTCGGGATGCGGAAGCTGGACGCGCGCGCCATCACCCGGCGCGGCATCAAGGTCGAGGCGGAACTTGTCGCCATCTTCCAGATCATGCGCCCCGGCGGCAAAGGTGCCCACGCGCAATTTCGGCCCCTGAAGGTCGGCCAGAATGGCGATCGGGCGCCCCGTGTCGGATTCCACCTGCCGGATGATCTGATGCCGGGCGCGGATATCGTCATGGGTGCCGTGGCTCATGTTCAGGCGGAACACGTCGGCGCCGGCCTCGAACAGGGCGCGGATCATTTCATAGTCACTGGAAGCCGGGCCCAAAGTGGCCACGATCTTGACGTTCCGAAGGCGTCTCATGCCTTCCTCCTTCATTCGTTTCGCGTTTCGTGGTGGGCCACGGAGGGGAATAGAGCAATCGGCGTGCCGGGGCA
>CALLZQ010000187.1 GCA_937858255.1 uncultured Tabrizicola sp. | reverse complement strand
GGCTGGGTGGTGCCGGCGGCGGAGCTGGTGGCCGAGGCGGCGCGGGTCGCGGCCGGGACAGCGGCGCTGTCGGCGCCGGTGGTGGCCATGGCCAAAGAGCTGGTCAACCGCGCCTATGAAACCACGCTGGCCGAGGGGCTGTTGACCGAACGGCGGGTGTTCCATTCGACCTTTGCCCTCGATGACCGGGCCGAGGGCATGGCCGCTTTTGCCGAAAAGCGTAAACCGAACTTTACCCACAGGTAGGCCGATGCAGATCAGCGACAGCGTGTTTATCGTCACCGGCGGCGCCTCGGGTCTGGGCGGCGCCACCGCCGAGGGGTTGGTGGCGGCAGGTGCCCGGGTGCTGCTGGCCGATATGAATGCCGAGGCGGGCGCGGCGATGGCCGACCGGCTGGGGGCCAATGCGGCCTTTCACCAGACCGATGTCTCGGATCCGGGGCAGGGGCAGGCGGCCATCGCGGCGGCGGTCGGGGCCTTTGGCGCGCTGCACGGGCTGGTCAATTGCGCGGGCATCGCGCCGGGGGAAAAGACCCTTGGCAAGGATGGCCCGCACCGGCTGGAGAGTTTCAGCAAGGCGATTACGGTCAATCTGATCGGCAGCTTTAACATGGCGCGTCTGGCCGCCGAGGCGATGTCGCGCAACGCCCCGAATGCGGGCGGCGAGCGCGGGGTGATCATCAACACCGCCAGCATCGCCGCCTATGACGGCCAGATCGGGCAGGTGGCCTATGCCGCCAGCAAGGGCGGTGTGGTGGGGATGACCCTGCCGATGGCGCGCGATCTGTCCCGCCTTGGTATCCGGGTGATGACCATCGCACCGGGCATTTTTCTGACGCCCATGCTGATGGGCCTGCCACAAGAGGTGCAGGACAGCCTTGGCGCCGCCGTGCCCTTTCCCTCGCGTCTTGGCCTGCCCGCCGAATATGGGGCGCTGGTGCGCCATATCGTCGAAAACCCCATGCTGAACGGCGAGGTCATCCGTCTGGATGGCGCGCTGCGCATGGCCCCCAAGTGAGGTTCAGATGTTCCACGCAACGATGAAATTCGATCTGGGCGAG
>CALLZQ010000186.1 GCA_937858255.1 uncultured Tabrizicola sp. | reverse complement strand
ACGACGCAGCCGGCGTAGCCGATCATCAGCTCGGGGAAGCGCCGGGCCGCCGCCCCCGAAATGGCGCGAAGGAAAACCGCCGAGGCGGCGCTGTCGGCCTGTATCGAGGCGCATCGCGGCCCTGATGACCGGCTGTCGGCGCTGATCCGCGACTGCCACTGTTTGCGGGCCAATTCCACCTTTGCCGGGCCGATGGACTTTGGCGCCGATGATGATGAGATCTCGGTGGCCGATTTCCGGGCGGCGGCGGATCTGGACCCGAATTACTTCACGCGTGAGGGGTTTGGCGCGCTGATCCACCGTTGGGGCGCCGATGTGCCAGTGACGACGGGCGCCATGGTGCGGCGGATCGACTGGTCCGGCGCCGGGGTGGTGGTCGAGGGCAGTTTCGGCAGCATCCGTGCCGGGGCGGTCATCGTCACCGTCTCGACCGGGGTGCTGCAATTTGAGGATATCGCCTTTGCCCCCGACCTGCCGCTTGGGCATCAAGAGGCGATTTTTGATCTGCCCATGGGCCTGTTGACCAAGATCCCGCTCGCGGTTTCGGGCACCCGTCTGGGGTTGTCTGCCTTTGACGATCTGCTGATCGAACGGCACGCGCGGCATGATCTGTTCTTTCTCGCCTTTCCCTTTGACCTTGATCTGATGGTCGGCTTTGTCGGCGGCGATTTCGCTTGGGAGATTGAGGCGGCGGGTACGGCGGCGGCGGTGGATTTCGCGACCGACCGGCTGGTCGATCTGTTCGGGTCAGACGTGCGCCGCCATGTCGGCCACGGGATCATGACCAACTGGGGCGGAGAGCGGCATGTGCGGGGCGCCTATGCCGCCGCGCGTCCGGGCAAAGCCGGGGCGCGTCAGGTGCTGGCCACCCCGGTGGGCGGGCGGATCTGGTTCGCGGGTGAGGCTTTGGGCGGCGGCCTGATGCAGACGGCTGCCGGTGCGAGGTTGTCGGGAGAGGCGGCGGGCCTTGCGGTGGCCGAGGCCCTCAGGGCAGGCGCCTCAGCATGACCTCACGCGAGAGCGAGGCGAATTCCCGGCGCAAGAGCACAAGGCTCGTCGCGGCCGCCGCCAGCATCAGGGCCCATGGCCCCAACAGCCAGGCCAGCGCCGACAGCGCGAAATAGATCGACCGCAGACCGCGATTAAAGCTCTTGGCGGCGGTGATGTTGATCTCGGCCGCCTGCTCGGCGCGATGATAGGCCAGCGGATCGGCCGCCTCATTCGGCACCGCCGCCATCAGGATCGAGCAATAGCCAAACAATCGGTGCGCCCAGATGAATTTCAGCAGTGCATTGGCCAGAAAGGCCAGCACAAGGATGATCCGCAATTCGATGATCCGGCTGTCCGCCTCCAGCGTCAGATCGCGCGCAAGGCCCTGAAGCTGCGCCGCATTGCCGATCAGCGCCACCCCGCCACCGATGGCGATCATGCAGGCCGAGGCAAAGAACGCCGTCCCCTGCCGCAGCGAGTCGATAACATTGGCATCGAAAATCCGCGGGCTGCGCGTCACGAATTGTCGCATCCAGTCGCGCCGGTAATCCGCCATCAGGCGCGAGACCGAAATGCGGCTGGCGGGCGGATGCTCGACCAGAAATCCGGTTATCGCCCAAAGGCTAAGCAGCACCACAAGCCCGAGAAGATCGGTCAGCGGCAAGGACATCAGGGGCAGGTGCGGCATCATGATCTGACAGTAACGCCGGGCGAAAACAGCCGCTATGGCAAAATTGGTTATTTCATTTTACCAATTCATGCGCTACCTTGCCCCCATCACGCGGAGGTGCCCCAGGCAGATGCCAGAGCCACGCCAGAAAATCCGCGGTGCCAGGGGGCGGTTCGCCGCCGGTTGGCGCGAGGTCCTGCCCGCCGATGCGGTGATCGAGGATGCGGCGGAAACCCGCGCCTATGAATGTGATGCGCTGACTGCCTATCGCTGCCCGCCGCTGGCGGTGGTCCTGCCCCGCACGACCGAAGAGGTGGCGGCGGTTCCGCGGCCCCGCCATGCCGAGGGGGTGCCGGTGGTGCCGCGCGGCTCGGGCACCTCGCTGGCCGGTGGGGCGATGCCGACGGCGGATGCGGTGGTCTTGGGCGTCAGCCGGATGACGGCGGTGCTGGAAGCTGATTACACCAACCGTTTCGTGCATGTGCAGACCGGGCGCACCAACCTTTCGGTCACCGGCGCGGTCGAGGCCGAGGGGTTTTTCTACGCCCCCGACCCCTCCAGCCAGCTTGCCTGCGCGATTGCCGGCAATATCGCCATGAATTCGGGCGGGGCGCATTGCCTGAAATACGGGGTCACGACCAACAATCTGATGGGCGTCACCATGGTCTTGATGGATGGCACCATCTGCCGGGTTGGCGGGCCGTGGCTCGATGCCGGGGGGCTGGACCTTCTGGGCGTGATCTGCGGCAGCGAGGGGCAGCTTGGCGTTGTCACCGAGGCCTGGTTGCGCATCCTGCCCAAGCCCGAGGGCGCGCGCCCGGTGCTGATGGGCTTTGACAGCAATGAGGTGGCCGGGGCCTGCGTGGCCGACATCATCCGCGCCGGGGTGCTGCCGGTGGCAATCGAATTCATGGACCGCCCCTGCATCGAGGCGACCGAGGCCTTTGCCAAGGCCGGCTACCCGATGTGCGAGGCGCTGCTGATTGTCGAGGTCGAGGGCAGCCCGGCCGAGATTGACGAACAACTGGGCCTGATCAAGGCCATTGCCGTCCGCCACAACCCGGTGGAACTGCGCGAGGCGGCGGATGAAGAGCAGGCCCGCCGCATCTGGCTGGGCCGCAAATCGGCCTTTGGCGCCATGGGGCAGATCAACGATTATATGTGCCTTGACGGCACCATCCCCGTCTCTGCCCTGCCGCATGTGCTGCGCCGGATCGGTGAGATGAGCCGCGATTTCGGCCTCGATGTCGCCAATGTCTTCCATGCCGGCGATGGCAATATGCACCCGCTGATCCTGTTTGATGCCAACAAGCCCGGCGATCTGGAGAAATGCGAGGCGCTGGGGGCCGAGATCCTGAAACTCTGCGTCGAGGTGGGGGGCTGCCTGACGGGTGAGCATGGGGTCGGGGTCGAGAAACGCGACCTGATGGGGGTGCAATACACCCCCGCCGATCTGGAGGCGCAGCTCTGCGTCAAGGACGTGTTCGATCCGAAATGGCTCTTGAACCCGGCCAAGGTGTTTCCGCTGACCGTGACAGCGGCCCGGCGTGCGGCCTGAGGGGGAAAGACAATGACACAGACACTCACCCCCGCCGATGAGGCGGAACTGGCGACGATTTTGCAAGGCGCCGCGGCGCCGCTGACGATTGTCGGCGGTGGCACGCGGGCGATCACGCCGCCGCAGGGCGCGGCCCTGTCCACGGCGGGCTTTTCCGGCATCCGGCTCTATGAACCCGGCTCGCTGACCTTGGTGGCCGGGGCCGGCACGCCCCTGGCCGAGATCGAGGCGACGCTTGCCGCCGAGGGTCAGCGTCTGGCCTTTGAGGCGCCCGATCTGCGCGACCTGTTGGGCCGGACGGGCAATAGCACCATTGGCGGCGTGGTCGCGACCAATGCCAGCGGCCCGCGCCGGGTGCAGGCCGGTGCTTGTCGTGATGCGCTGATCGGCGTGCGGTTCGTCACCGGCGCGGGAGAGGTGGTGCGCAATGGCGGGCGGGTGATGAAGAATGTCACCGGCTATGATCTGGTCAAGCTCTTGGCCGGGTCGTGGGGCCGGCTGGGGGTTCTGACCGAGGTTGCCTTCAAGACCCTGCCTGCGCCCGCCGCCGCGGCGACGCTGGTGCTGCGCGGTCTGGACGATGCGCAGGCGGTGGCGGCGATGGCATCGGCGCTCGGCTCACCCTATGAGGTCAGCGGCGCGGCCCATCTGCCGGGTGAGGTAACGCTCCTTCGCATTGAGGGGCTGGCGGCCTCGGTCGCCTATCGGGCGGATCGCCTCTGCCGTCATCTGGCGGGCTTTGGCGCCGCCGAGGTCGAGGAGGGCGCCGCCCGCTGGCCCGCGATCCGCGACGCGGCCCCCTTCCACGGGCGGGCCGGCGATGTCTGGCGCCTGTCGGTCAAGCCCAGCGACGCGCCTGCGCTGGTCG
>CALLZQ010000185.1 GCA_937858255.1 uncultured Tabrizicola sp. | reverse complement strand
GGGGGCGGGGCTCCCAGCAGCGACGGGCCCCGCTGGGCTCCCTGGTTGGCCGGGGGCGGGAGGGGGCGGAAAAACCTTTGGGCCTTCCCCGTTGTTGCCCCCCGCCGCTCGACCCCCTGCCGTTCCATCAACTCATGAAAGCCAAAGCCGGCAAAGATCACCCCGATGGAGCCGACCAGCGAAGAGGCATCCAGCCAGATCTGATCGGCCGCACAGGCCAGCCAATAGCCGCCAGAGGCCGCCACATCCTCGACAAAGGCGTGAACCGGCACCTTCTTTTCGGCCGAAAGGCGCTGAATGCGGCTGGCGATCAGGCTGGATTGCACCGGAGAGCCCCCCGGAGAATTCACGATCAACGCCACTGCCGCCGGTTTCCCGCGCGAGAAGGCCCGCTCGATCACAGGGGCAAGCATCTGGTCAGAGAGGCCGCGTGCACCGGCGCCAATCGCGCCTTGCAGACGGATAACGGGAACGACCGGCGGCTTCGGGATAAACGGGATCAGATGTCTCATACCACAGAGGTAAGCCGGTCCCCGCCCCCCGGCAAGGGGCAACTCCTAGCCTTGTTCGACGCGGCGATAATCGGTCGGCCGGTCACAGCAAAGCCGCATATAGGCAAAGGCCCCGGTCAGAAAGCCGACCGCTGCCAGAATGGCCGCTGTGATGACCTGCCCCTGTTCATGGCTGTCCGCAGACAGGGCCAGATAGCCAAAGGCCCAAAAGCCCGACCAGCTAACGACACACAGGATGGCGATCAGTTTGTTCATATAAATTCCTCCCGTAATCCGTCCCGCATGACGGATCGATTCATTGCGATGTTAGCGAGTATCACCGCGCTGTCGCGCAAAATCGTCGCCGCACCGCAGCGAGACAAGCGCCGCATCAAAGCGTGGCAAGCGCCAGAATATGCCCACCTGCCTGACGAAGCCGCCCATGAATCACCGCCCCTGCGGCCAGGGGCAGCGCCGGGCGCCGCAGCTCGGCCCGATATGCGCCAGCGGCAAAGGAAAGCCGCAGATCGTGGAATTCCAGCAGAGTTTGCGTCAGCGGGTATTGCGCCTTGTACGCCGCCTCTTTGGCAACAAATCGGGCCATCGCCGCCTCTCCCTGCCGGCAATCGGGAACGGCGGCGATAGCCTGCCGCTCAACCTCATCCAGCACCGAAGGCCAAAGATCGCGACCCAAGGGCCCCACGGGTTCCCGATCAATGCCAACGCCCCGCCCCCCAGAATCGGCGGGCAGGACGATGGCAAGGCATTCCGGCGCGCTGTGGCTGATCGAGCCGATGATCCCGTCAGGCCAGATTGGCGCACGATCCTGACCATGCGGGATCGCCACCGCCGGATGGCCGATTGCGGCCAAGGCTGCGCGGGCTGCGGCTCGCCCGGCCCGGAACTCTCGCAGCCGCGCCGGCACGGCCCCGGGCAATTCCTCCCCCGCAAAGGGTGGATAGTCCTGCCGGGGATCGGCCTGACCGCAACCCGCACCGGGCGGCGCCAAATCGCGCAGCGCCGCCAGCAGCGAGGGGTCAGGCATCGGCGCCAGCCCGCGCGGCCCGCATCGCCCGCCGCCGCGCCATCGCATCGTTGCGCGCCTCGGCCTGGGTTTGAATACCCGCAGGCTGGAAAGGCTGGGGCGCGGTCGGCGCCACGCTGCGCGGCTTGTCGTCCAGATGGCGCGCCAACGCCTCCAGCACCGGGAAACGGAAGATATCGGTAATCGACAGCTTTGCCGCGCCCAGTTGCGCGCGAATTTCCCGATGCGCCTGCACCGCCAGCAGCGAATGGCCGCCGAGGGCAAAGAAATTGTCCTTGGCCCCGACCTTGGCCACCCCCAGTACCCGCTGCCAGATCGCGGCCAGTTGTGCCTCGATATCCGACACCGGGGCGACAAAGGCCGCTGGCACCGCGCTGGACGCCTGCGGGGCCGGCAGGGCCTTGCGGTCCACCTTGCGGTTCGGGGTCAGCGGGAAGGCCGCCAGCGTGACGAAATGCTGCGGCACCATATGCTCTGGCAACAACGGCGCCAGTTCCGCCCGCAGCGCCGCCTCATGCGCGGCGCCAGTCAGATGGGCCACCCGCCGCAGATCGCCGGGGCTATCCTCACGCGCCAGACCCCCCGCCTGCGTCACTCCCGGCTGCGCCTCGATCGCCGCCTCGATTTCCCCCAGTTCGATGCGGTAGCCACGGATCTTGACCTGATGATCGGCACGGCCAAGGAAGTCGAGCTTGCCATCGGCGCGGCGGCGGACCAGATCGCCGGTCCGGTACATCCGCGACCCCCATGGGGCCGCGCGATCCGCCGAAACAAAGGGATCGGGGTGGAAACGGTCCCCGGTCAGGTCGGGACGCTGCCAATAGCCGCGCGTGACCCCATCGCCGCCAATCCACAACTCGCCCGCCGCACCCGGGGCCACCGGCGCCATCGCCTCATCCAGCACATACATCTGCTGATTGGCCAGCGGCAGGCCGATATTCACCACGCCCTCGGCGGCGCCGACCTCTTCAACACTCGACCAGATGGTCGTCTCGGTCGGGCCGTACATATTCAGGATCCGCGCCCCCGTCGCCCGTCGCAGATCGGCCACCTGCGCGCCGGGCAGGGCCTCGCCCCCCAACAGCATCGTTTTGACCCCCGACAGCGCCAGCCGCGACTCCTCATTCATCGCGATCATCCGCGCCATCGAGGGGGTGCATTGCAGATGCGTGACATTGTGCCGGATCAGTTGCGCGGCAATCGAGAAGTCATCCGCCTCGACCCCACCCCCCGCATTGGCGCGGCGCACCACCTCGGCCAGCGGATAGAGCCCCTCCATCACCTGTTCGGGCGCGATGCCATAGTCGATCAGGCAGGCGACCTCTCCCACCCCGATGCGCTTCAACTGCTCGACCCGGGCAAGGGCATCGTCCACCGTGCCAAACAGGCCAGAATCCTCAAAATACCGCTGAAAGGCGAAATCGAGGATCGCCGCGTTTTCTTCGGACGAAAGGGTGCGCAGGTCGATATCCATCGGATTCTCGACCCCCGCCGGTTTCTTGAAGGCCGGGAAGGCCCAGGCGTATTGCTTGACCAGTCCGACGGCGGCGGCAAGGTAGGCCTTCATCGGCCCCTCGGCCACGCGGCGCACCTGTTCACGGTCACGGCCCTGCGCCCCCGGGGCGCCCTTTTTCCCGGTCGGGCCCCACATGGGTGTGCAGCACCGGCGTGACCGCCCCCGCCTCGGGGTCATGGCCCGCCTTGGCCCGTGCCTCGCGGTAGATGGCGATCTTGCCCGCCACCTCATCGACCGACTGGCCAAGCAGGTGGGTCAGCACATTCGCCCCCATCTCGCCCGCCTCGCGCCATGTCTCGGGGTTGCCCGCCGTCGTCACCCACAGCGGCAATTCGGCCGAGACCGGGCGCGGCTGGGTGCGAACGGTAAAGGGCGTGCCATCGGCCTTGGGGAAATCGACCCCCTCGCCACGCCACAGGCGGCGCACCTGATCAGCGGCGGCATACATCGCGGCCTTGTTCTTGGGCGGCGTGTTTTCAGGGCGCAGCACGAAATCCTCGGGCTGCCAACCAGAGGCGATGGCGATCCCCGCCCGGCCATTGGTCAGGTTGTCGATCACCGCCCATTCCTCGGCAATCCGCGCCGGGTGGTGCAAGGGCACGACGCAAGACCCCGCACGCACGCCGATATTCTTGGTCACCGCCGCCACCGCAGCCCCCGTCACCGAGGGGTTCGGATAGGGGCCGCCAAAGGCGTGGAAGTGCCGCTCGGGCGTCCAGACCGCCACAAAGCCATGGTTGTCGGCGAATTTCGCGCCCTCAATCAGCAGCTCATATTTCTTTGGGCCGGCACCATCATCATTGCCCCAGTAATAGATCGAGAAATCCATCTTGCGGGCCGAGGTAATGCGCCCGGACGACACCAGCGCCCGGTTTTCATCCGAGGAAATCACCAGCTTGAACCCTCGGGCGAGGGTCCAGAACAGTTCCAGCACAGAAATGTCGAAAGAGATCGAGGTGACGGCCAGCCAGACCCCCGCCTCGGTGCCAAGGCGCTGATCCATGCCGGTGAAAAAGTTCTGCACGTTGCGATGTTCGACCATCACCCCCTTGGGCCGCCCGGTCGAACCGCTGGTATAGATCACATAGGCCAGATCGGCAGGGGTCACGCCACTGTCCGGGTTGGTCGCGGGCGCATCGGCCAGCCGGCCATCGTTGTCGAGGCAGAGGGTCTGCACCCCCGCCGGCAGGCCGCCTTCCAGCGCGCGCTGGGTGACGATGACCGTGCAGCCGCTATCCTCGGCGTAAAGCGCGGTACGGTCGGCGGGATAGGCCGGGTCCATCGGCACATAGGCGCCACCGGCCTTTTGAATCGCCAGCGCGCCCACCAGCATGTCAAGGCTGCGCCGGGTATGCAGACCGACCAGCGTGCCGGGCCGGACCCCCATGCCGATCAGCACATGCGCCGCGCGATTGGCGCGGGCGTTCAACTCGGCGTAGCTGAGGGTTGTCGCCTCAAAGGACACCGCCGGCGCGTCGGGCGTGCGGGCCACCTGCGCCTCAAAGGATTGATGCACGCAAAGCGGCAGGCGCGGGGCGAGGGTCTGGTTATGGGCGGGCAGCGCCGCCTCAACCTCATCCGGGGCGAGGGCGGGCAGGCTGGACAGGGGTGCCGCCTCATCCACCAGCGTGGCCTGGGCGGGGGGCGACAGACGCCGGGCCGGTGCCTCGGCCTCGGCCCGATCAAGGCGCGACAGGTCAATATACAGACCGCCCTCCACCGCCGTCACCGCACTGCCCGTCAGCGGGGCGCCGGTCAGCGACAGGGCAACGGGCGGCACGGTCAGGCCCGACAGCGCCGCATCGCGGGTCATCAGGTCGAGCGCCCAGCCCGCCGCGTCGGCCCCCAGCCGGGCACGGTTCTCGGCCACAGATGCCGCCAGATCGAGTACCACCGGCGCCCAATCGGCAACATACCCCGCCAGCCCCCGGCCATGCGCAAGCGCAACGGTCGGCTGCGCCTGCCCGCCAAGACGTGCGAGAGACAGGGCGAGCGCCTGAGCCGAGGCCGCGCCGGAAACACCGGTTTCAACCGGCATGAATTCCCATGCCGCCGCCTCGGTGGGGACGCCGCCGATCTGCGCCGGCGTCATGGTGGCCAAAGCCTTGCGCAGCCGCGCCTCTGCCGGGACAACAGCGGCGAGGGCCGCTGCCAGGGCTGCGGGATCCGTCGGCGCGGCGAGATGCGTGTCCTTGATGGTCGAGGGGCAGACCGGCAGGCCCTTATGCTGACAGGTCAGCCGGTTCAGACGCACTGCCCCCTGCCCGGAGGCAACGACCAACCCTTCGGGCGAGGCTGACAGCACCTGCCCGGGGGCGCCCGCACCCTCTGCCTCTTCTGCCGTGCCGACATTCAGCACACCGGAGGCGGTGGCGATCTTGGCGGTGGTCAGCGGGTTCCAGTAGCGCCCGTGATCCAAGGCACGGACCTGCCGAGCAACCTCCGCCGCCGGGCGGGCAAAAACGAACCGGCCAAAAGCCGCCGGACGATCGGCCCGCGCATGGATACGCCGCCCGCTCAGATCTTGCGGCTGACGACGCAGGCCCTGCTCCAACTGGTCGATGACCGCCGGAAAGCTGTCCATCGCCGCCTCATAACAGCGGGTGTTCAGCGTCAAGGCCGTTTCACCCGGCGCAATGTCAAAGCGGCGCGATTCCAGAATATCGCCCTCATCCACCCCGGCAGTGATCAGATGCCAGGTGATGCCGTGACGCGGCGCCCCCTCAAGCAGCGCCCAGACCGGGGCATTCAGCCCCGCCCGCTCGGGCAGGGGGCCGTCGTGAAAGTTGACCCCGCCCTGACGCGCCAGTGCCAGCACCTCGGGCGCGACCAAGGAAAGGTTCGCCACCGACAAGAGCCAATCCACCGACAACCCTGCCAGACGCGCAGCCAAATCCTTGCCCGGCGCCTCGACCCGCAGCCCCTGCCCGCTGGCCCATGCGGCAAATTCAGGCTGCCGCGTCACCACAGCAGCGATGGCATGGCCACGGCCCAGCCAGGCGGCAGCGCATTGCTGCGTCAGGGATTCATTGCCGATGAAAAGGGCGGTCAAACGGGTCATGTCGTCTTCTCCTTCCCCAATGGGGAGATGGCCGTCCCCGCCGTGACGCGGGGCCGGATGGGCCGCAGCAACACGCGCAGCGCGTGGCGGGCCAGATCGGTCAGGTAAAGCGGCGGGTCAATGAAATCGTGGCGGGGGTGGGGCCCCCCCCCCCCCCCCAACCAACCCCCCCCCCCACGAGGGGGGGCGGGGGGGCCACACCCGGCCGAAGCGGGGGTTTTTTTGGAACG
>CALLZQ010000184.1 GCA_937858255.1 uncultured Tabrizicola sp. | reverse complement strand
CGGCCTTGCCGCCGTGCAGATCGGGGTGCCGCTGCGCCTTGCCGTCGTCGATTGCTCGACCGAGCGCGGGCAGGCGATCCGCATGGCCAACCCCGAGGTGCTGCACGCCAGCGTGCAGTTCCGCGAACATGATGAGGCCAGCCCCAACCTGCCCGGCGTCTCGGCGGTGATCAAGCGCCCGCGCGCGGTGACGGTGCGTTTCCTCAATGCCGATGGCGCCGTCGAGGAAAAGGATTTCGTCGGCCTCTGGGCCACCAGCGTTCAGCATCAGATCGACCATCTGGCGGGCAAGATGTATTTCGACCGCCTCTCGCCCTTGAAACGCAAGATGCTGCTGGCCAAGGCCGCCAAGATCGGGAAACGCGGATGAAGATCGTCTTCATGGGCACGCCCGACTTCTCGGTGCCGGTGCTGGAGGCGCTGGCCGCCCGGCATGAGGTGGTCGCGGTCTATACTCAGCCGCCGCGCCCGGCTGGCCGGGGCAAGGCCGACCGGCCCAGCCCGGTGCATCAGCGGGCCGAGGCGCTGGGTCTGCCCGTGCGCCATCCGGCCCGCCTGCGCGCGCCCGAGGATCAGGCCGATTTCGCAGCCCTTGGCGCCGATGTAGCGGTGGTCGTCGCCTATGGGCTGATCCTGCCGCAAGCCATTCTGGACGCGCCGCGCCTTGGCTGCCTGAACATCCACGCCAGCCTCTTGCCGCGTTGGCGCGGCGCGGCGCCCATTCACCGCGCCATCATGGCGGGCGATGCGGAAACCGGGGTCTGCATCATGCAGATGGAGGCGGGGCTTGATACCGGGCCGGTGCTGCTGCGCGAGGCGACGGCGATCGGCGCCGAGGAAACCACCGCGCAATTGCACGACCGCCTGTCCGCCATGGGGGCGCGGCTGATCGTTCAGGCGCTGGAGGTGCTGCCGGACCTGACGCCCGAGCCGCAACCCGAGGCCGGCGTCACCTATGCCGCCAAGATCGACAAGGCCGAGGCGCGGCTGGATTTCACCCGCGATGCGGTGACGGTGGACAGGCAGATCCGGGGCTTGTCGCCCTTCCCCGGCGCCTGGACCGAGATCGGTGGCGAGCGGGTGAAATTCCTGCGCTCGCGCCTTGCCGCCGGTTCCGGCGCGCCCGGTCAGGTGTTGGGCGGCTTTACCATCGCCTGTGGCACCGGCGCGATTGAGGTACTGGAGGCGCAGCGTGAGGGCAAGCGCCCGATGCCCGCCGCCGAGGTGCTGAAAGGGCTGACGCTGCCCCCCCATCTGTGACGATTCTGGTGACGGCGAATTTCATCGCCTCGGGGCGTTCACAGTCCCGCCCTTTGCCCCCATATTTATCCTGACGGCCCCCAATGGGCCGGAAAGGGGGAGCGATGCCCGTTCTGGCACTTGCGATCATCGGCGCAGCGGCGGGCCTGATCGCCACGCGGATGATGAAGATCAAGGCCGATCTGCCGACCACGCTTGCCATCGGCATCGGCGGGGCGCTGATCGGCGGGCTGACCCTGCGGTTTCTGATGATGCTGACCGGCTGGGCCGCCGGTCTGGTCGGCGCGACGCTGGGCGCCATGCTGCTGATCTGGCTGTGGAAAACCTATATCCGCTAATCCAGCCGCTTGAGCGCGTCTTTCAGGCGAAAGCCCTTGCCGCCGGCCCCTTGCCACAGCACCTGCCCCATCCATGCGGCAAAGAGGATCGCCGCCCCCTCTCGCCCCTTGGCCCCGCCGCCAAGGCGCAGGGCGAGCGCATTCTCGACCCTTCCACGCCAGGCCGCCGCCCGCTCGCGCAGGCTGGCATCGCGGAAATCGGCGGCCAGCAAGGACAGATCGACATCCGCGCCGGTTTCCGCGCCAAGCGCCTTGAGCAGCACGGCCGCCCCCTTGGCCCCGGTCGGCGCCTCGGCCTCGGCCCGGGCGCAGGCCTCATCCAGCCGGTCCCAGCCGGCACAGAGCGCGGCCTGCACCATCCCCTCGCGGCTGCCATAGCGCTGCACCAACGTCGCCGGCGCCAGCCCCGTTGCGCGTGAGACCGAGCCAAAGGACACGGCCTTGTCCCCGCCCTCGGTCAACAGGCGGCGGATCAGCACGAATACATCGTCATCGGAAAGGATCTTGCGGCGCGGCATGGCGACAGGATAACCGAACGGAAGGTCGGGAAAAAGCCCTATCGTTTCGGCGGGTTGGTGCGTGGGGCGCGCGATTTGTAGACCGGCAGGCGCCAGCCGAGCGTCAGGCTCCCGGCCCGCAAGAGCAGTGTCACGGCCGCGCAACTCGCCAAGGCGATCGCGCCACCAAGGCCCATCTGCGCCGCGCCAACCGCCGCCAAGGCGCCGGCAAAGGCGCAGGTGACATAAAGCTCCCCCTGTTTCAGCACCAGCGGCACTTCATTACAAACCACATCGCGCATCAGCCCGCCCATGCAGCCCGTTACCATGCCCATCACCAGCACGACGGGCCAGCCCATCCCCATCGACAGCGCCGCTGCCACCCCGGCCGGCACCGCCACGGCGAGGGCAAAGGCATCAAGCCAGAGGATGGCGCGATAGCGGCTCTCCAGCCGATGGGCGGTCAGGAACACCACCATCGCCGCGCCCGTCGCCACGCCCAGCATCCACGGATCGGTAATCCAGAACACCTGCCGGTCCAGCAGCACATCGCGCAGCGTGCCCCCGCCTGTCGCCGTCAGACAGGCGATGAAGATAAAACCGACGATATCCAGTTGCGCCCGGCTGGCGACCAGCGCCCCGGTCAGGGCAAAGATCGCCACGCTGGCATAATCGAAAAAAGAGAGCAGGGCGCGCAGCCCCTCAACCGCGCTCATGCGCTGGCCTTGCCGGGCTTGTAGGGGGCCATTCCGGCGCGGGCCAAGGCATCGGCCCGCTCATTCTCTTCGTGGCCCGCATGGCCCTTGATCCAGCGCCATTCGACCTTGTGGCGGGCCTGCGCGGCCTCAAGCCTTTGCCACAGCTCGACATTCTTGACCGGCTTCTTGTCGGCGGTGCGCCAGCCATTGCGCTTCCAGCCATGAATCCAGCCGGTGACGCCGTTCTTCACATAGGCGCTGTCGGTAACGACGATGATCGTGCTGGCGCGCGTCAGCGATTCCAGCGCAGAGATCGCCGCCATCAACTCCATCCGGTTGTTGGTTGTCTCGGCCTCGCCGCCCGACAATTCGCGTTCTTTCAACACTGTATCGCCCTCGCGGGCAATCAGCAGCACCCCCCAGCCCCCCGGGCCGGGATTGCCCGAGCAGGCGCCATCGGTATAGGCGAAAAGTTCCGGCATCAGCCCCCCATCGGCCCGTGATCCCCCGGGCTTAGAAAGCGTGGGGACAAAGGTCAACCGCCGGGCGCTCAGTTGCGCGGCAAAAACCCGACCGGCGCATTCTCATCGCGCCAGAAATCCAGCGGGGCCGTGTCGGTCACCGCGGTCGAGCGCTTGAACTCACAGACCAGTTCGCCATTTTCCAGCGATGAGGCCATGATCAGGCACTGAAAGATGTGCCGGCTGCCATCGTAGACATCGACCAGCCCGCGCAGATGCGGGGTCAGATCGGCATCCAGCGCAAAGCCGTCATGCCAAAAGCGCAGGATGGGGAACACCGCCTCGCCCACCTGCAAACGAAGGCGCGATTTGCGCCGCGCCTCGCCCTTGCGCGCGGTCTCCAGCCCGTCCCTGATGTCCTGCGGCAAATATTCCAGCATGATCGGTTCCTTCCTGATCTGCATAAGTCTGCGCCAGCATTGGCTAAAATCAAGTCAGTCTTGTGAAACGCCCGCGCGCACCGGGTTTTGGTGCATTTTACGTGCCGATTTTGTCGCAAAGCCGGGGTTTGACGGCGTTTTGCTGCGGTCGCAAAGGGCCTCGGGGGCGCCATACCGTTGTCATGGCGGCGAAAATCGGGTCAACCGGGCAGCGTTTGCAGGCGAGGGTTCAGGGGTGAGTCGCGGAGAACCGGCAGAGACAAGGCCCGACCACGGCGGCGGCGTTGATGGCGCCGCGCTGCGCTGGGGCGGGGCACGCGCCGAATGGCTCGACCTCTCGACCGGGATCAACCCCTGCCCCTATCCCGTGCCGCCTCTGCCGTCCGAGGTCTGGGGCTGCTTGCCCGATGAGCGGGCCGAGGCGGCGCTGACCAAGGCCGCCCGCGACTTTTGGCGTGTGCCGGCAGAGGCGGGGGTGCTGGCCGCCCCGGGCGCCTCGGCCCTGATCGCGCGGATGCCGCTGCTGGCGCCAGCGGGACGCGTTCATATTCCCGGCCCGACCTATAACGAACATGGCCGCGCCTTTGCCGCCGCCGGATGGCAGGTAACAGACCGGCCCGAGGGGGCGAGCGCGGCGGTGATCGTGCGCCCGAACAATCCCGACGGGCGGATGCCCGATCTGCCAGACCTGCCGCTGGTGATCGTGGATGAGAGCTTTTGTGACACCTGCCCCGAGGCCTCGCTGATTGCCGAGGCCGCGCGCCCGGGGCGGCTGATCCTGAAGAGCTTTGGCAAATTCTGGGGCCTCGCCGGCTTGCGTCTGGGCTTTGCCATCGGCGATCCGGCCCTGCTGGCGGGGCTGGCGCAGGCGATGGGGCCCTGGCCCGTTTCCGGCCCTGCCTTGGCCATCGGGACAGTCGCCCTGCGGGATCAGACCTGGGCCGAGGCAACGCGGGCGCGATTGACCCGCGATGCCGCGCGGCTGGACGCGCTGATGAAGGCCGCCAGGGCAGAGGTCGTCGGCGGCACCCCGCTGTTCCGCCTCTATCAGACCGGGGATGCGGCGCTCTGGCAGGACCGGCTGGCGAGGCACCGGATCTGGACCCGGATCTTTCCCTATTCGCGCCAGTGGATCCGACTGGGCCTGCCGGGAACCGAGGCGGACTGGTTGCGGCTGGAGGCGGCGCTGGCATGACGCTGATCCTTGCGATGATGCTTGATGCCCTGCTGGGCGAACCGAAATGGCTCTGGGATCGCTGGCCGCATCCGGCGGTGCTGATGGGCAGGGCCGTGGGCGCGCTGGATCAGGCATGGAACCGTGGGGCGCACCGACGGCTGCGCGGTGTGGCGGCGATGGTGGTTCTGGCCCTTGGCGCCGCCCTGATCGGCCGGCTGATCGGCGCCCTGCCGGATTACGGCATGATCGAGGTGGTGCTGGTCGCCATCCTCCTTGCCCAGAAGTCACTGGTCGAGCATGTGCGCGCTGTCGCCGTGGCCCTGCGCCGCAGCCTACCCGAGGGGCGGCAGGCCGTCGCCATGATCGTCGGGCGCGATACGGGCGCGATGGGGCCGCCCGCCGTCGCCCGAGCCGCGATTGAGAGTGCGGCCGAAAACCTCTCGGATGGGGTGATCGCGCCGATTTTTTGGTACATGGTCGCCGGATTGCCGGGGCTGATGCTCTACAAGATCACCAATACCGCGGACTCGATGATCGGCCACCGCACCCCCCGGCATGAGGAATTCGGCTGGGCGGCGGCGCGGTTCGATGATCTGCTCAACCTGATCCCGGCGCGGCTGACGGCCCTGCTCTTGGCGCTCGCGCATGGCTGGACCGACCCGGCGCCGATCCTGCGCGATGCGCCGCTGCACCGCAGCCCCAATGCCGGCTGGCCTGAGGCTGCGATGGCGGTGGTGCTGGATGTCGCCCTGTCAGGCCCGCGCTCTTATCACGGGCAGATGAAGGATTTCCCTTGGGTCCACGCCGCGGGTCGGCGCGACCCCGGCCCGGATCAGATCGAGGCCGCCTGCCGCGCGCTCTGGCGGGCCTGGGCTTTGATGCTGGGGATTGCCGGGCTGGCGGCGCTTGTCTAGGCTCTGCCCCATGAAACACATTGCTTTTGCCCTGATTACGGGGGCCTTCAGTGCCCCCGCCCTCGCCGCGCCCTGCGGCGGCACCCTGCCGGACTTCCTGACCGCCATCACCGCCGAGGCAGTGGCCGCCGGTCTGCCCGAAGAAGCCGCCCGCAGCTATCTGAAAGGGGCGAAGATCGACGAAAAAGTGCTGGCCCGCGACCGCAGTCAGGGCGTGTTCCGGATGAATTTCATCGACTTCTCACGGCGGCTGATCAGTAAGAACCGGCTGGACAGCGGCAAGGCATTGGCGCGCAAGCACGCCGCGATCTTTGACCGGGCCGCGGCGGAATACGGCGTCCCGCGCGGCATCCTCTTGGCCTTCTGGGCGTTTGAGACCGATTTCGGGCAGGTGCAGGGCGATTTCAACACCCGCGATGCGCTGGTGACGCTGGGCCATGACTGCCGCCGGCCCGAGCTGTTTCAGCCGCAGATCCTTGCCGCCATCGCGCTGCATGCCAAGGGCGATCTGCCGACCGACACCACCGGCGCCTGGGCGGGCGAGATCGGCATGGTG
>CALLZQ010000183.1 GCA_937858255.1 uncultured Tabrizicola sp. | reverse complement strand
CTTGGGTCATGGGTATCTTGTCAGCGCGCCATGTAGCCGGCGCAGTGTTGTTTGAGGGCGCCCAGCTCGGGCGCGATGTCGGGCAGCGACAGGCCGGCGAGGCGGTGGTTCGCGCAGCGGGGCGTGCTGGCGCGGTAGTGCGTGCATCGGGTGCAGGTGACGCGCGGGGCAGGGGCCTCGGCCACGGCGGCGGTTTCCGGGATGCTTTCGGCGGCGCTTTCGAGGGCGCTTTCGGGGGCCTTGGCGGCAACCGGTGCCGTGACGGCGATTTCACGGGTGGCCGGCACTGCGGCCTCGGCTGCCGGCGCGGCGGCGATCCGGGCGGGGGCAGCGGTGCCCTCATCGCCATCGGCGCGCAGGATCACGCCGTTTTCCTGAATCTTCGCCTCGACCCGGCGCTGAATCTCGCGCTCGGCAATCTTGTGCAGCATCGCCGCATCGGGCTGCGGCGGTTCGGCGCCGAAATACCTGTCCTCGGCGGCGAGGTCACGGAAGTATTCCGCGATGGCCTTCATCGTATTGAAAGGGTCGTCGAACCCCTCCAGAGTACAGGAGAAGGTCCCGTAGGACACTGTGAGGATCTTACTCGCACCGGTCATCGGACGCTCGCCTTCTGCCAGACTAGATAATCGTTTGTTGCTTGCCACCCGTTCAATTCCGTGGGCAGAACGGGATAATTTGAAGGAATGATTGTGGCACCTCCCAAAGGATTTGCCTCAATTCAAGGACAGTATCGGCATGAATCAGGCGATTGTCGAATCTTCGGCGGGGATCACGCTGGTCGGCGGCGGACCGCTCGGCCGGCGATTGTTTCGCAAGGCGTTGCAAAGGGCACCGCGACTGGTGGCGGCGGACAGCGGCGGCGACCGTTGTCTGGCGCTGGGGCAGATGCCCGAGGCGGTGATCGGCGATATGGACAGTCTCTCGGCCGAGGGGCGGGCGACGCTGGCGGGCCGCATTCACCATATCGCCGAGCAGGATTCGACCGATTTCGACAAGGCGTTGCGGATGACGCGGGCGCCTTTCGTGCTGGCCGTCGGCTTTGTCGGGGCGCGGGCGGATCATGAGCTTGCGGCCTATAATACGCTGATACGCCGGCCCGAGCGCTGCTTGATCCTCGGCCCCGAGGATGTGGTCTTTCACATGCCGCGCGACTTTGAAATCACTATGGCCCCGGGTGAGCGGTTCAGCCTGTTCCCCCTGGCACCGCTGCGCGGTGAGAGCGAAGGGTTGGAATGGCCGATAGACGGGCTGGATCTGGCGCCGGGGGGGCGGACCTCGACCTCGAACCGGGTGGCGGCGCGGCGGGTACGGCTGCGATTGTCGGGGCCGGGGATGCTGGGGATTCTGCCGCTGGCCCGGCTGGATGCGGTGCTTCAGGCGTTGTCACTCACCGGGCCGCGGGCTTCTGCCGGGCGCTGATCGGCATGGGGGCCGGGGCCGGCACTCTGCGTTACCAGACGCTGGCGTGCCGTCACCCTTTCCCGGTGGATGATATATAGGCCCGAGGCGACAATCACCCCGATCCCCGCCCATGTCAGGGCGTTGGGGAAATCGCCAAAAATCCAGTAGCCAAGCGCGACGGCGGAAACGATTTCCAGATAGTGCAGCGGCGCCAGCGTGGCCGAGGGCGCGAATTTCAGCGCATAGGTCATGCAGATATGGCTGACCGCCCCCCAGAAACCCACGCCAAACAGCCAGAGCCAGGCCAGACCGACCGGCCAGACCGGGTCAAACTCGGCCCAGCCTGTTCCCTCGCTGAACAGCATCACCGGAAGGCAGAGCGCCACCCCGGTCCACGCGGTGTGAAACTGCATGGCCACCGGGTGCATGTAGCCGGCCACGGCCCGGGTCGAGAGCATGTAAAAGGCAAAGAAGAACGCGGTTCCCAAGGGCCATAGCGCGATCAGCCCAAAGGCCGCCAGCGAGGGCTGGATCACCATCAGCGCCCCGGCAAAACCCACCAGCGAGGCCGCGATACGGCGGGGTCCGACCTCATCCCCGAACAGGAAGCGGCCAAGGATCAGCAGGATGAATGGCTCGACAAAGGCGATGGCCAGCGCATCGGCCACCGGCATCACCGAGATCGCCGCCACAAAGGAATAGGTGGACAGGATCAGGAACAACGCCCGCAGCGCGATCTGGCCAAGCGCCGCACCGCCGATCCGCAGGCCAAGGCCCATGACCAGCACCACCGGCAACATCAGCGCAGATTGTACGATAAACCGCGCCGTGACGATCTGCGCCACGGGGATACTGGCCGAGGCCAGTTTGGACGACACATCCAACAGCGGGGCGATCATGCAGAAGGCCAGCATCAGGACGACGCCGGGAAGGATCTTGTCGGGTTGGCGCATCATGCGCCCTCGCTAGGGCCTGCCCTCGCAAAGGTCCATCGCAAAAACGACACAAGCCCGGCGGATCTGGCTGGGCGGCCTTGCCCGCCCGGCGCCCCGCTGCGTAAGCTGCCCGCAAAAGGCGATAATCGGGCAAGAGGGGGCGGGGATGCTGGTCCTGAAAAAGGCGGGGCTGGTCTATCTGGCCAATCCCAAGACCGCGACGCAGGCGCTGCGGGCGATGCTGCGGCCCCATGCCGGGGGCACGCCGGAAGAGACGCTGAACAAACATATCAATGCGCAGGCCTTTGATCGCCGCTGGCGCCAAAGGGCCGAGGGCATTACCGGCCGGCCGGTCGAAACCTTTGCCGTGATGCGTGAGCCCTTGGCCCATATGTCAAGCTGGTTCCGCTATCGCCAACGTGAGGCGTTGCGCGGGCATGAGAACTCGACCTACGGGATGAGCTATGCCGAATTCGTCGCGGCAAGGCTGGAGGAAGAGCAGCCGCCCTTTGCCCGGATCGGGCGGCAGGACAGGTTTCTGGGTTTCATGGGCGCGGCAGAGCGGCCTGTCACCTATGTCTTTGACTATGACCGGCTGGATCTGCTGATGCTGTTCTTGTCTGAACGCTTGGGTGTCGATCTGGCGATGCCCACCCGCAACGTCTCACCCCGGGGCGAGACAATCGACCTGACCTTGCCGGACGATCTGCTGGGGCGGTTTCGGGAGGGCCACGCGGGGGAATTCGCGCTCTATGATCAGGTGCATGAACTGGGCGTGCTGGAGACGCGTTAGCCTTTCATGGCAGTGGGGGCTTTGGGGAGGTTGTAAAGGTCACACTTCCGACCAAGTCAATTTCGCCTGAAACCCGCTCATCCCTTGCGCAACCATGTCGGCATAGAGCGCATCCGAGATATTGCGGAAGTTTATCATCCAGCCATCACGGGTTCTGGCAAAGTACGCAGATTTCTCAGCAGAAAACCAATCCTTGCCGGCCTGAATCGGCGCGGGGTCCGCATCATCGCAAACCAGATAATACTTGCAAAAAGGGCCCCCGCCGTAATGATGCCCGAGCCTGATCGCCATCACACGCTCTTTCCTGCCTAATCGCTTCGCATCCTTTTCAGCGTCCCCTTATCCGCTCGTCCCGGCATCGGCCGATGCCGGCGACGGCTGGCTTTGGTCAATGCAGGGAAACGCTAGCTGTTCGGCACATTGACGGCGAGGCAGCCGAAGGACGTTTCCTTGTATTTCCTATGCATGTCGCGGCCCGTCTGGCGCATGGATTCGATGCAGGTATCAAGGCTGACGAGGTGCTGGCCAGCGCCGCGCATCGACAGGATAGCGAGCAGCAGATCTGTGGATGCCGGCAAAATTAACTCCCTCGCACAAAAAAATTGTTATCCGTGAACCTTAATGGATCGGCATAAACGCGGCTGTTATCCTCCGGAATACATTGCTCATTTCTTGTCAGGCATGGCAAGAGTTGGGCAACCCGCCCGGTCGTTACAGGCTCATCCGTGATTTCCAGCGTGATGCGCTTCAGCGATACGCCGGGGCCGAACACTTCGGCGAGCGCGTCCGGGGCGGGGTTTCGGACGGATTTGGGATTATTGAGGTCATCAAAGGAAATCAGGATCGGATATTCCCGCACCGGCACCTCCATCACGCCGGCAGCCAGCCCGATCCTGTCCTCTACCTCCTCAAACACATCTTTACCCACGACCTTAAAATCGTAAGGATAGCCGTGCTTTTCTTCGAAGATGATCGACGTCGCCAGCGTGCCCATATACTCATGGTTGACGCCAGCTTTCATCAAGGCAAACAGATATTTGCCAGGCGCAACTTCAACCACGACGGCCTCGCCGCGCAGTTTGAACCTCCAATTCAGGCCTACAGTGTATATCAGATGCTCGACCCAATTCACCTCCGTCACCGATGAGCCAGACACCTCACCGGCAGGTGTATCGACGATCACCGTCATCTTCTGTCGCCAGGTGAAACTGTAGGGCCACACCTGCACCATGAGGGCGGCCAAAACAATAATGACCACAATCAGAAAACGCGTCAGTTTCAAGAATAGCTGCTCCCTCATTTAGTGAGGCGCGAAACGTTGCCCGCCAGACCTTTTGACGCCCCTTATCCAAAAGCTCCTGCAACGGCCGAAGACGGCGATGGCTGGCTTGGGGCAATCCAGAGCTACTCTAGCAATTTGGCACATTTACGGCGAGGCCGCCCAACGAGGTCTCCTTGTATTTCTCGTGCATGTCGCGGCCGGTCTGGCGCATGGTTTCGATGCAGACATCAAGGCTGACAAGGTGCTGGCCATCGCCGCGCAGGGCGAGGCTGGCAGCGGAGACCGCCTTGATCGCCCCCAGTCCGTTGCGTTCGATGCAAGGCACCTGGACGAGGCCCTTGACCGGGTCGCAGGTCATGCCAAGGTGATGTTCCAGCGCGATTTCAGCGGCGTTTTCCACCTGTTCCGGCGTGCCGCCCAGAACGGCGCAGAGGCCCGCGGCGGCCATGGCGGCGGCGCTGCCCACCTCGGCCTGACATCCGCATTCGGCACCCGAGATGCTGGCGTTATGCTTGCACAGCCCGCCGATGGCGGCGGCGGTCAGCAAAAACTCGCCCACCCGCGCGGGCGAGGCGCCCGGCACATGGTCCAGCCAATAGCGGATCACCGCCGGCACCACGCCCGCCGCGCCATTGGTCGGCGCCGTGACCACCTGCCCGCCAGCGGCGTTTTCCTCATTCACCGCCATGGCATACAGGCTCATCCAGTCATTGATCGTATGCGGGGCGGTCATGTTCAGCCCGCGTTCCGCCAAGAGCTTGTCATGGATGCCCTTGGCGCGGCGGCGCACCTTGAGGCCCCCGGGCAGGATGCCTTCGCCCACCATGCCCCGGCTGATGCAGGCATCCATCACCTCCCACAGCTGGGCCATGCCGCGGTCCAGATCGGCAGCACTGCGATAACGCAACTCATTCGCCCGCTTCATCGCGGCAATTGACAGGCCCGAGGCGGCGGCCATCCGCAGCATCTCGGCGGCATTGTGAAAGGGATAGGGGACATCGGCCAGCGTCGTCTCGCGCCCGCGCGCGGCGGAATTGGCGAGTTCGGTTTCGGTCAGCACAAACCCGCCGCCAATGGAGTAATAGGTCTCTTGCAAGATCACATCGCCCTGCGCGTCGGTCGCGCGCAGGATCATGCCATTGGCGTGGCCGGGCAGGGCGGGGCCATAGTCAAAGGTCAGGTCACGTTCGGGATCGAAAGCCAGCGCGCCAAGGCCCGGCGCCTCAATCTGCCGGCTGATGCGGATCTGGTGCAGCGCCTCTTCCGCCTTTTCGGCGTCATAGGTATCGGGCTGAAAGCCGGCGAGGCCGAGGATGGTTGCCCGGTCGGTGGCATGGCCCACCCCGGTAAAGGCCAGTGAGCCATGGAGCGAGGCGCGCAGCCCATGCGCCTGAAACGGCGAGGCGCGGAGCCGTTCAAGAAAGCGCGCGGCGGCGACCATCGGCCCCATGGTGTGACTCGAGGAAGGGCCGATGCCCACCTTGAAAATATCGAAAACCGACAGGAACATTCACGCCCCCCCTTGTGCCGTTCGCGCCGCACCATGCGTCAGATTGCAACCTCTGCCCATCCCGAAAGCGACACTCGCCAAAGGCCAGCGCCATTGCCGGACGTGCCCGCAGGGGGCGTCAGGTGGCGTCAGGTGGCGGAACCTTCGCTGGGGCGGGCCAGTACGGGCTGGGTAAAGGGGCGCAGGCCCAACCCCTCTATCTGCGCAACCCGGGCGGTTTGCGGCGCGGCCTCCATCGCCAGTGCCATCGCCTGCAATGCCGGATAACGCCCCAGATCGAACCAGCGCCCCTGGCCGCGCGGATACAGAACCGACCACCGCATCAGCGCGCAGACATAGGGTGCAAGAATGCCGCCGGGGGTAAACAGGGCCGGATGCTGCGATGCCACCCGGTCGAGAATGGCAAAATGTTT
>CALLZQ010000182.1 GCA_937858255.1 uncultured Tabrizicola sp. | reverse complement strand
GGAGCCGCTGACCCCCAGTTCATCCTCCATCCGCTTGACCAGCCGCGCGAGGGACACAGCCGGCGCCGCCCCGTGCAGCCGCGCCGTCCCGGTCAGGTCGAGAAAGGCCTCATCCAGTGACAGCGGCTCAATCGCGGGGGTCAGATCCTCCATCATCGCGCGGATCTGCCGGCTCACCTCAACATAACGCGACATACGCGGCTTGATCACCACCGCTTCGGGGCAGAGCTTCAGCGCCTGAAACATCGGCATGGCCGAGCGGACGCCCTTGATCCGGGCGATATAACAGCAGGTCGAGACCACGCCCCGTTGTCCGCCCCCAACAATCACCGCCTTGGCCGCGAGCGAGGGGTCGTCGCGCTTTTCCACACTGGCGTAAAAGGCATCGCAGTCCATATGGGCGATGGACAGGTCAAAGAGTTCGGGATGCGCTATCAGTCGCGGACTGCGACAAGACGGGCAGCGACCGCGCGGCGGCGCTGTTTCATAGGTTTGCAGGCAATCGCGGCAGAGGGCGGACATGATGCCCCACCCTAGCAGGCCGCGCCCCGGGTGGGGAAGCGGCCTGAGGCCCCACCCTAGCAGGCCGCGCCCCGGGTGGGGAAGCGGCCTGAGGCCCCACGCGGATCAGGCGGCGACCGGGGCCGGTGCCATCTTGCCGCGCGACGGACGCGGTTGGCGCTGATAGCGGGCAAAGCCCAGATCGCGGGACTCGATCTCGGTTGCGCGGCCAGACATGATATCGGCCAGCACCCGGGCGGAACCGGCAGCCATGGTCCAGCCCAGCGTGCCATGCCCGGTATTCAGGAACAGGTTGCCGATGGGCGAGCGGCCAACGATGGGGGTGCCATCGGGCGTCATCGGGCGCAAGCCGCACCAGAAGCTCGCCTGAGACTGATCCCCGGCGCCGCCGAACAGATCCTCGACCGAATGCACCAGCGTGCGCTTGCGCTTGTCCGACAGGCTCAGGTCAAAGCCGGCGAGTTCCGCCATGCCGCCCACGCGAATCCGGTCGCCCAGACGGGTGATGGCGATCTTGTGCGTCTCATCCATGACGGTCGAGATCGGCGCGCGCTCGGCATCCACGATCGGCACGGTAATCGAATAGCCCTTGACCGGATAGACCGGCAGGCGAATGCCCAGCGATTTGACCAGCCGCGGCGAGTAGCTGCCCAGTGCCAGCACAAAGGCATCGGCCGTCACCAGCCCCTCAGAGGTGACGACGCCGGTGATCCGACCCGCATCAACCACCAGACGGTCAATGCTGACACCGTGACGGAAGGTGACGCCCATCTCGATGGCCTTGGCGGCGAGACCTTGGGTGAATTTGAAGCAATCGCCGGTCTCATCCTTGGGCAGGCGCAGGCCGCCCGCGATTTTGCCCCGTGCCTCGGCAAGGCCGGGTTCCACGGCGAGGCAGCCGTTCACGTCCAGCACCTCGAACGGCACACCACCCTCGCGCAACACCTCGATATCCTTGGCGGCGCCGTCCACCTGCTTTTGCGTGCGGAAGAGTTGCAGCGTGCCCTGCTGGCGTTCGTCAAAGGCGATGCCGGTTTCAGCGCGCATCTCGGTCAGGCAATCGCGCGAATATTCGGCCAAACGCACCATCCGGCCCTTGTTGGTCTGGTAGGCCTTGGTGGTGCAATTGCCCAGCATCTGCGCCATCCAGTGCAGCTTTTCCGGGTCGGGGCGCGGCTGGATGATCAGCGGCGCATGCTCCATGAACATCCACTTCAGCGCCTTGACCGGAATGCCGGGGGCCGCCCAGGGCGCCGAATAGCCGGGGCTGATCTCGCCGGCATTGGCAAAGCTGGTTTCCATCGCAGCGGCAGGCTGCCGGTCGATCACCGTCACCTCATGCCCCTGCCGGGCCAGTTGATAGGCCGAGGTGGTGCCGATGACGCCAGAGCCGAGGACGACGATTTTCATGACAAAGCCTTTCACGCGCAGGGTGCCTTGAGCGGAGAATGCGCCTGTCATCCCGGAATTTCTTGGCGAATTCTTCGGCGTGGAATAAGTGTTTCGGGATAAACTGCCGATTTATAAGTATTATGCGCAATAAACTTCTTTAACGCGTCGAATCAATCGAAGATTGCTTGCCCCAGGGCGGTTCGGGTGCAAGATCATCCCGCCCTTGCGCCCGCACCGCCAAGCCGCCATCTTCGCCGCAAGAGTGACATTGGTCTTGAGGGTTTCGAGAATGGAATTGGATCAACTGATCGGCGGGAATGCGGTTTTCCTCGCCATCGCCCTGTTCATCATCCTGTGCATCTTCCTTGGGGTTCGCATCGTGCCCCAGTCGGAAAAGCATGTGGTCGAGCGGTTTGGGCGGCTGCGTTCGGTCCTTGGGCCGGGGATCAACTTTGTGGTGCCCTTCCTTGACCGGGTGGCGCACAAGATCTCGATCCTTGAGCGGCAGCTACCGACGGCCAGCCAGGATGCGATTACGGCCGACAACGTCTTGGTCAAAGTTGAGACCAGCGTGTTCTACCGTATCACCGAGCCGGAAAAGACCGTCTACCGGATCCGCGATGTGGATGCGGCGATTGCGACCACCGTCGCCGGCATCGTCCGGTCCGAGATCGGCAAGCTGGAACTGGATCAGGTGCAGTCGAACCGCGCCCAGTTGATCGAGCGGGTGCGCGAGCAGGTGCGCGCCATGGTCGATGACTGGGGGGTTGAGGTCACGCGGGCCGAAATCCTTGATGTCAATCTGGATGAGGCGACGCGGGCCGCCATGCTCCAGCAGTTGAACGCAGAGCGGGCGCGCCGCGCGCAGGTGACTGAGGCCGAGGGCAAGCGCCGCGCGGTGGAGCTGGCCGCCGATGCCGCGCTTTATGCCGCCGAGCAAGAGGCCAAGGGCAAGCGGATCACCGCGGATGCCGAGGCCTACGCGACCTCGGCCATCGCGGTCGCCATCAAGGAATCGGGGCTGGAGGCGGCGCAGTATCAGCTTGCCCTTGCCCAAGTCGAGGCGCTGTCCAAGGTGGCCGCAGGCAGCGGCAAGCAGACCATCCTCGTGCCGGCGCAGGCTTTGGAAGCCTTTGCCGATGCCTTCAAGATGCTGAAAGGGCGGCCATGATGATGTGGCAGGTCTGGTGGGTCTGGGTGGTTGCCGGCTTTGCCCTTGGCGTGCTGGAGGTCATTATGCCCGGCTATATCTTCCTTGGCTTTGCCATCGGGGCGGTGGTCGTCGGCGCCGGGCTGGGCCTTGGCCTTTTGGGGGGGAGTGTGCCGCTGCTCATCCTCGTCTTTGCCCTCGCCTCGCTTGCGGCGTGGCTGGCGCTGCGCCGGACCATGGGGGTGCGCGGCAGTCCGGGGAAGATCTGGCACAAGGATATCAACGATAACTGAGGCGCCACGGGCGCCTCAGGCCGATTGGTCCGAAGGAATTCAGCCCCGGGCCGGCAGTTCGGCAATCACGCGGCGGGCGGCCTCGGCGGGGTCCTGGTGCTGCCAGATCGGGCGGCCGACGACGATATGGTCGGCGCCATCGGCAATGGCCTGATGCGGGGTGGCGATACGCTTTTGATCGCCGGTCGCGGCACCGGTCGGGCGCACACCGGGGGTGACGATCAGCTTGCCCTCTGCCTGTGGCAGGGCGCGGATCATCGCGGCCTCTTGCGGGCTGGCGATGACGCCATCGGCCCCGGCCTCAAGCGCGCGGGCGGCGCGTTCCAGCGTGATCTCATGAATATCGCCCGGCACGATCAGGTTTGCATCCAGATCGGCACGGTCGAGCGAGGTCAGCACGGTGACGGCCAGGATCTTGGGGTTTGAGCCGCGACGCCCCTCGGCTGCCGCGCGGACCACCTGCGGGTCGCCATGCACGGTCAGGAAGTCGAGGTCGTATTGCACAAGGCCGCGCACCGCCGCCTCGACCGTGGCGCCGATGTCGAACAGCTTCATATCCAGGAAAATGCGCTTGCCGTGTTCCTGCTTGAGTTCATTGGCAAGCGCGAGGCCGCCGCCGGTCAGCATTCCCAGTCCGATTTTGTAAAAGCTGACGGCATCACCGATGCGCCCGGCCAGATCGAGGCCCATGACGATATTCGGCACATCGAGTGCCACGATCAGACGATCATCTGCCATTGCCATACCTTTCATTTGGGGGTGCTGCCTCTTGCGGGGCGGACGCCCCGATGTCAAGGCGCGGCGCCATGCATCGGCTTTCTTGACGCGGCGGGCAGAAAGGCGGAACCTCGCCGCCAAACGCGCCCCATTTCAAAGAACGCAGAGGCAGAGCATGGAATTCAATGTCACATTTGACCGCCCGATGGATGGGCCGGGGTCGGGGCCGCTGACGGTGGGTTGGTTCCTGATGGATGACAAGCGGGCGGTGCTGTTTGACGCGCCCGAACGGGTGAGTTTTCGCCAGACCAACAAGACCCATGCCAAGAGCGCCAGCCGCTGCCCGGCGGTGATCCAGTTGGAGAGCCGCTTTTTCATGGTGAAATGCCCCTATGACATTCATCTGGGGTTCAAACGTGATGAAAAGGGCAAGGCGGTGCTGATCAACAAGGCCGGCAATGCAAGCCCGGTGCGCACCAACAAGCTGTCCGAGGTAATGACGCTGGTGCAAGAGGCCGAGTGGCGCTACGCCGACCGGCCGACGGTGCAGATGCTGCTGCCCTATTGCTTTATCGCCGATGAGACCTGCTATGTGACGCAGCTCTCGGCGTTTATGCATTATCGCAAGGACCCGATGCCCGGCACGATCTTTGGCGGGCGGTTCCCGCTGAATATCTGGCCGCGGCCGCTGATGTGGGCCTTTGAATGGCATGAACCCGAGAAGGATCTGATCCTGCGGCGCGGTGAGCCCTTGTTCTATTGCCAGTTCGAGGGGACCGACCCCAGTCGCCCGGTGCAGGTGGTCGAGGCCGAGAAGACGCCGGAATTGTCCAGCTATCTGGATAAGGTTTCGGGGGTGGTGAATTTCGTCAATCAGAGCTTTGGCCTGTTCAAGGCGGCCGAGGCGCTGCGGCCCAAGCGGTTGCTCACGCCGAAGGTCAAGGAATGAGATCGGAACTGGTCATTTGGGAGATGGACAGCGGCACTGCGCGGCTGGTGCTTGAAACCGATCTGTTGATCGAGGCGCCGAACTGGTCGCCCTGTGGGCGGTATCTGCTGGTCAATGGCGATGGCGGGCTGTTTCGCGTTCCGTTGGAGGCGCCTGCGCTGGTGCCGGTGGACCTTGGCGGGGTCGGGCAGTTGAACAACGATCACGGGATTTCGCCGGATGGGCAGAGCTATGCGATTTCGGCCCATCATGGCGGGCAGGGATCCGAGATCTATCTGATGCCGGCGACGGGTGGGGCGCCGCAGCGGATTTCGCCCGAGGCGCCGAGCTGGTGGCATGGCTGGTCGCCCGATGGCGCGCGGATAGCCTATGTCGCGGCGCGCGGGGATCGGCGGGGGGTTGGTGTCTATACGCTGGCAGGTTTGGGGGAGGAGGGCGCGCGGGGGCTGGCCACGGGGGGAGGGGATTGCGGCGGGGCGGACTACAGCCCCGACGGGCAGCACATCTATTACAACTGCGACCGCGACGGGCACGCCCAGATCTGGGTGATGGCGGCGGATGGCGCGGGGCAGCGCAAGCTCTTTGCCGATGAATTCGTGAACTGGTTTCCCCATCCCTCGCCCTGTGGGCGGCATGTGATCTATCTGGCCTATCCACCCGGCACGCTGGGCCATCCGCGCGATCTGCCCGTGTCGATCTGGCGGATGGATCCCGATGGCGGCAACCGACAGCGTCTGATCGCCTTCAACGGTGGGCAGGGCACGATGAATGTGCCCAACTGGTCGCCGGACGGCGCCGCCTTTGCCTTTGTGCGCTATGCTGCGCCGGGAGGCGCGGACTGAGACTCCGGGGAAGTGCCGTCTGCCCCTCCGCGGATCCCTTCCCGAGACACTTTTTGAACAGATGAACGCGCCAGGGCCGGGCGTGCCGGGGTCGTGGGCAGGGCGGCGCCGATCTGACGCGCGGCCCCCCAGACCGAGATATGGATCTCGGGCGCGCCCTCGCCGGCCAGATGCTCTGGCGTCAGGCCGACGATGCGCACGCGCAGGGCCCTGAGCGCCATGGCGACGTCGTCGGAGAGGC
>CALLZQ010000181.1 GCA_937858255.1 uncultured Tabrizicola sp. | reverse complement strand
AATAGGGGGCGGGGGGCTGTCTGCCCCCCGGGCGCTTCCGCAAGGCGGAAGCTCCTCCCCCCGAGGATATTTGAAGACAGAAAATGATGTTGGGGCGGTGGGGGCCCGGTTGGGGCCGCGCCGGGTGGCGACGGCCCCGTTGGGATCAGCGCCCGCCGATCACGCCAATATAGTCGCTGACCCAGCGGTAATAGGGCACGCAGGCGCCTTCACCTTGGGCACAGTTTGACACCGGCGTGGTCCAGAAGCGGATCTTGTCAAAATCCTTGAGGCCATTGGCGTCGCAGCCCTCTTGCGTCTGCATGCCGCGACCATCCGAGCAGGCGGCGGGCACCGAAGGTACAGCACCGAACCAGACCGAGAGGTCGGATTGCAGGTTCGAGGAAAGCTGATGTTCGAACCACATATAGGCGCAGTTGGGGTGTTCGCTGTCGGCATGGAGCATCGTGGTATCGGCCCAGCCGGTAGCGCCTTCGGCGGGGATGGTCGAGGCGACGGGTTGGCCGTCTGCCGCCAGCAGGTTCACCTGGAAGGGCCATGAGCCGGAGGCGACCACGCCTTCGTTCTTGAAGTCATCGATCTGGATGAAGGCATCATGCCAGTAGCGACCGACCAGCGTGCGCTGGACGCGCAGCAGGTCGAGCGCGGCCTTGTACTGATCCTCGTTCAGCGCATAGGGGTTGGTGATGCCGAGTTCGGGTTTGTGGGCCATCAGATATTGGGCGGCATCAGCGATATGGATCGGGCCGTCATAGGCCTGCACCCGGCCCTTGTTCGACTTGCCGTCCGGCAGGGTCATTTCCTCGAACACCACGTTCCAAGAGGTCGGCGGTTCCTTGAACACCTCGGTGTTGTACATCAGGACGTTCGGGCCCCACATATAGGGCACGCCATAATGCTTGCCATCCACCGTATGCCAGGGCGCGTCTTGCAGCCGCGGGTCGATGGTGGACCAGGAGGGGACGAGGGCGGGGTTGATTTCCTGCACCTTGCCGCCGGCGATCAGGCGCAGCGAGGCGTCGCCCGAGGCCGTCACCAGGTCAAAGCCGCCCTCATTCATCAGGGCGACCATCTCGTCCGAGGTATTGGCGGTTTTTACCGAGACCTTGCAGCCGCTGCTTTCCTCGAATTTTGTGACCCACTCGAAGGACTTGTCGGGCTCGCCGCGCCCCAGATAGCCGGCCCAGGCCACGACAGAGAGCGCGCCTTCGCCCGGGCCGATTTCGGACATCTGGGCAAGGGCCGGGGCGCCGGCGGTGGAAAGGGCGGTGGCGGCGGCGAGGGCGGTACGAAGGCCGCGGTGCAGCGGATGGGTGGGCATGAGGACAATCTCCCTGGTTGAGATATCTGGGCGTGCGCGTGGCGCGGGCCGCACTGGACCCCGCCGCGCCGGATTTTCCGGTCATGGGCGCCATGCTGGTCCGCTTGCCGAGCTTTCGCAAACACAAAAGGGGGATGGGTGAATTCGGTTTTTCCGATAGGTCAGCCTTCGGCCATACCGCTTTGCGCCGAGCGGACGAAGTTCAGTGCCGGGCCTGAGAGGGGCGCGCCGCGCCGCCAGGCGAGGCCGACCTGAATGCTGGGCAGATCGCCCGAGACATCGCGGATCTCGATCCGGTCGCCTTCCAGCGACCAGGGCCGGTAGACGAGGTTGGGCAGGATGGCGAGGCCGGCGCCGGTGGCGACAAGGCTGCGCACCGCCTCGACACTGCGGGTGCGAAAGGCGATTTCCGGTTTCACCGGCAGGGCGGCGGTCAGGCGGCGGGTGGATTCCTCGATCTCATCCACCATCAACTGAATCATCGGCCGGCCCGCCAGTTCCTCCAGCGCAATCGCCTCTTGCTGCGCAAGCGGATGGCCCAGCGGCAGCCAGAGCCGGTAGGGCGACACGGCGAGGGTTTCGACATGCAGCGCCATGCGGTCGCGCACCGATGAGGTCAGCAGCACCGCCCCATCCAACTCGC
>CALLZQ010000180.1 GCA_937858255.1 uncultured Tabrizicola sp. | reverse complement strand
CCTGACCCGCAGGGCGCAGGGGTCAGCGCCTCTCCGGGTTTGGCACCGATCTCTTGCCAGGTACCCCCGTCACAGCCCCGCCAGCCCTGCCCCGTGGCACCCGAGGCCGCCAGTGTCAGGATTTCCACGCGGGTTTCCGGCGACCAAACCCACCAGCCATCTTGCAAATGTGCCCCCTCTCCCGGTTCCATCCCGGCGCCTGATCCTTTGACCCGTGCCTCGATGAGTGTCAGGGCGCCGTCCTCGATCCGCCATGCCTCGACCCATTCGATCTTTTCAACCGAATGGATCCAGGGCAAGGAAAAGACGTTCCCGGTCAGGGACATGATCGTAGCCCCGATCAAAAGGCAGGCGCCCGCCACGTCAGCGCCCCTTTTGCCGCATCAACAGATGCTGCGCGGCAAAGACCGCCACCAGCACAAAGCCAAGGATATCTGAGGATGGATGCGCGACGACCAGTGAAAAGGCTGCGACCATGGCCAGCGCCCTTTGCCACATCGTCAGCGGCCTGCCCAGCCAGCCGATCACCGCCACGCCCCAAAGCCCGATGGCGATCACCGCCTTGGCGACGATATACGCGACCGCCGGCAGATAGCCCATCGCCTGCGCCAAGGGCCCGCCATCCTGCAACATCAGCGCCGGCGCATAGACCGCCATGAAGGGGATCACGAACCCCGCCGCCGCGATCTTGACCGCCTGAAGGCTGATCGTCAGCCCGCGCTCTTTGGCGATGGGGGCCGCCGCAAAGCAGGCCAGCGCCACCGGCGGGGTCAAATCCGCCAGAATGCCAAAGTAAAACACGAACATATGGCTGACGATCAGCGGCACGCCCAGTTCCAAGAGCGCCGGCCCGGCAATGGATGAGGTGATGATGTAATTCGGGATCGTCGGGATGCCCATGCCCAGCACGATACAGGTGATCATGGTCAGGATCAGCGACAGGAACAGGCTCTTGTCGCCCACCCCCACGATGAACTGGCCAAAGGTATTCGCGGCGCCGGTCAGCGTCATGGTGCCGATGATGATGCCGACCAGCGCGCAGGCGATCCCCACCGGCAGCGCAGTCTTGGCGCCATCGGCCAGCGCATCGCGGCAGATGATCAGCGTCTCGCGCCCGCCTTTGGACAACAGGTTCACCGCGATCAGCGCCGCGACCACCGCCGCCACCCCCCAGATCCCCCATTGCAGGAAGGCCCCCGCCGCCAGACCCAGCCCGATCCAGAAGATCACCCGGATCGCCCCGGCCGGCAGCCCCAGCGCCACGCTGGCCCCAAGGATCAGCATCAGCGTCAGGCCCAGACCCACGGTCCCGGCAAACAGCGGGGTATAGCCCGAGAACAAGAGCCAGACAAGAACCGCCAGCGGCAGGATCAGATGCCAGCCCTCACGCAGGGCGGCCATGGGCGAGGGCAGTTCCGCCCGCGACAGGCCGCGAAGGTTCATCCGCCCCGCCTCCAGATGCACCATCCAGAAGGCGGCGGCGAAATAGAGGATCGCGGGGATGATGGCCGCCTGAACGATCTCGACATATTCGACGCCCAGCGTCTCGGCCATGATGAAGGCCACCGCCCCCATCACCGGCGGCATCAATTGCCCGCCCATGCTGGCCGTCGCCTCGACCCCGCCGGCAAAGGCGGGCCGGTAGCCGAATTTCTTCATCAGCGGGATGGTGAACTGACCGGTGGTCACGACATTGGCGACGCCCGAGCCGGAAATCGTGCCCATCAGCCCCGAGGACAGGACCGAAACCTTGGCCGCCCCGCCCATCCGATGCCCGACAAGGCCCAGCGAGACATCGGTGAACAGCTTGATCATCCCCGCCTTTTCCAGAAAGGCGCCAAAGAGGATGAACAGAAAGATAAAGCTGGAAGAGACATAGGTGGGGATGCCGTAGATCCCCTCGGTCCCATAGGCCATGTGGTCGATGACCTGGGAAAAGTCATAGCCGCGATGGTTCAGCGGGCTGGGCAGATACTCTCCCCACAGGCAATAGGCAAGGAAGGTGCCCGCGATAATTGGCAGGGCCGGCCCCATCATCGCCCAGGCGGCGGCAAAGGTCAGCACCAGCGCCACGACACCAAAGACGATATCGCGGTCCAGCGGATCGCCGGCGCGCATCAAGAGCGGCACATATTCCCAGTATTGATACAGCGCGACCGTCACCCCCGACAAGGCTGCCGCCCAGGCCAAGGCCCGCCACTGCACCCCCGCCCCGCGCATCAGCGCCAAGAGCGGAAAGCCAAGCAGCATCAGGAAACCGACGTGAAACGCCCGCACGATCTGGCTGGCGAAATCGACCAGATGCGCCGCCGTCAGGATCTGGAACACCGAAAAAGCGACGGCGATCCAGAACAGCAGCCGCCCTTCAAGGCTGGGCGGAAAGCCTGCCGCTAATGGATCATGTGGATTTGCAGCCTCAGTCACCGCGCTGGTGGCGGTATGCTCCCCGGTCATTCTCGTCCCCTCCCCGGACTGAAATGGCGCGGGCCATCACAGCCCGCGCCCTGTTCGTGAGTGGTCGTCTTACTTGATCAGGCCGACTTCGCGGTAGTAACGCTCGGCCCCCGGGTGCAGCGGCACCGGCATTCCGTTCAGCGCGCCTTCCAGCGTGATGGCCGAGGCCGCTTTGTGCGCCGCCACCAGTTCGGGCAGGTTTTCAAACAGCAGCTTGGTCATCTGGTAGACCGTCTCTTCGTCCACGCCCTCATGGGTCAGGAAGAAGTTGCCGACGGCAAGGGTCGAGACATCGGCGGCCTGCCCCTCATAGGTACCGGCGGGAATGGTCGCGGCCAGATAGGGCGCGCCCAGCGTTTCGGCCACAGACGCCGGGATCGACACGATGGTGGTCGGGACCGAGGTCGCCAGATCCTTGATCGAGGCCACGCCAAGGCCCGCCGATTGCAGCGTGGCATCAAGCTGGCGGTTCTTCATCAGCTCGACCGATTCCGCAAAGGGCAGGTACTCGACCTTGGAGAAATCCTCGTACGACATGCCAAGCGCGCCCATGATCGCCCGGGCGTTCAGTTCGGTGCCCGATTTCGCCGCGCCGACCGAGATGGCCTTGCCCTTGAAATCCTCGATGGTGGTGATGCCGGAATCCGCGCTGGCCGCGACCTGAATATAGTTCGGATAGGCGGCAGAGATGCCCCGGATCTTGTCCAGCGGCGCGGCAAAGCCCACGTCGGCATTGCCTTCCCAAGCGTATTTGACGGAATCGCCAAGGGCGATGGCGAATTCACCCTTGCCCTGCTGAAGGAGATTCAGGTTCTCGACCGAGGCCTTGGTCGACTGCACCTGCGTGCGGGCGCCTTCGATCTTTTCGCCGTAGATTTTCGACAGGCCCACCCCGATCGGGTAATAGACGCCCGAGGTGCCGCCGGTCAGGATGTTGATGAATTGCTCGGCCTGGGCTGCCACGGGTGCCACGACAATCGCGGTGCAGGCAATCAACGCGCGGAAGCCGCGCGGCATCAATTTCGTCATGTGATCCTCCACTGGGTCGGCAGGACTGTGGCCCGCCTGTTGTCCCCGCTCCTCACGGGATGGCGCAGTGTGATCGGCCAGCGCGATCATGGGAACCCGTATTGAGGGGGAAGCGCCGAACTTCGTCGCAATCGCCCGCCACATCGCGCGCAAAAATTCGCCAGCCAAGACGCAACAGATCATCCGCGCGCCCGCGCAGGGGCATATACAACCAAAAGAATTTCATTTCCGATCGCCTTCACCCTTCGGTGAAATGAACGACAGGGAATCCGTTTTCTTTCTTAGATCGCAACAAAGCGTTTCCGCCAATATGGCGAAATTGTGTCCATATTGTGTTGACAAAAAGCAGCGAAAACCACCTCTACTTAACCATCGTCAAAAGGCGGTCATGGCGTAAAAGCGCCCTCTGTTCTGTGATGAGTTCCCCCAATTCATTTTCCCAATCTGTTCCAGACCGGCAAAACGAGGGTAACGTCATGCCAGACCAAACCAAGATTTTCACCTATGTCCAAAACGGGCTTTCCTACACGGTGACCGTGTACGAACAGGGGGGCCAGTTTTTCGCTGATATTCAGGTCACCGAAGGTGCCATGGACGTGAATGCCATCTATCTTGGCGATGACGTCATGTCGGGAAGCAGCGTCAGCCTTGGCGGGGCGCTGAATATGAACGGCGCAGGCTCACTTTACGAGGGTGAGAAAATTCAATGGGATGACGCGATCAAGATCAGCGATCCCGGCCTCGGCCCGGACGGGACCGACAAGGACAGCTATCTGACGCAAGGCGATACCCTGACCGTCGAGCTTGACATCGACAGCCTCGAAGAGGTCGACTTCTTTGGTATCCGCGCCACCTCGACCACGACGGACTCCGGCTCGATCAAGGGCGTCTCGGGTGATCCCGAAGAACCCGAGGACCCGGATGATCCGACCCATGACAAGATTTTCTTCGACTATGGCACGGATGCTTCTGGCGGGCCGCTGGGCGGCGTGTTCATTCTGGCAGAAGAGCCGGACGATAATGTGTTTCAGGTCCCTTCGCTTCCCGAAGGCACCGAGCCGACATTCGAGAATTACGTCAATTACTTTGAAGAATTGGGCGGTGACATTTCCAGCGTTCAATCGGTGGTGTTCTACGACAAGGATGCGGATGGCAACATTCAGGAATCCTTCGAAATCACGGCCCCTGAAGGCGGATTTGCGGACAGCGCCGAATTGCTGGATGCCTATAATGATGCCATCGCGGCCATGGGCACCGAAGAAGCTGATCCCGGGCTGGAGTTCATGTCCTCGCTGACCACGGAAATCATCCCCGAAGATGACCCCGTGATCGAAGATGAGGAAGACGATCTGGAAACGGTCTAAAGACCCCTCGTCGCGGCCCCCTAAAACGTGGTGGTGGCTTGCCCGCCACCATCCATCGGGCATCATTACGCCAACAGGGGGCTGGCTGCCGCCGGCTTTCGTGAAGGCGATAATGCGGTCACCTCTCTTCGAATAAATGAGGAGCCGCAGCGCGCAGCGCCCTCTCTCGGCAGGTCCGATCTTACAGCCGGGCCGGATGTTCATTCGATAGGGGTATCGACTAACGCAACTTGCTGATCGCCCCGTTCGCAAATTTCAGTGGGTAACCCGCGATTGTCCTGCCCGGGCATGAGAGCCTCTGGCAAATCTGGTGCGCTTTATAAGGGCCTGTGTTCACGCCACATTTCTGCTGTTCCCACCAGCAACCGGCATTTATCGCACCTGTGCAGACACCGGCCTTGCCGTGCACACGGGTAAAGCAAAGGGCCGCAGGCATAAACCGCGACCCCACAACAAGCCGGAAAGGGGCTTATTTCTTCTTGGCCGTCGCCGCGGCCTCAAGCGCGGCAAGCCGGGCCTCAAGCGCTGCGTTCTCCTCACGCGCTTTGACGGCCATGGCACGGACAGCATCGAATTCTTCGCGGGTGACGAAATCGCGGTCGGCCATCCAGCGGTCGATCAGGCTTTTCATCGCCGTCTCGGCCTCGGTCCGCGCGCCTTGGGCCACGCCCATGGCGTTGGTCATCAACTGGCTCATGTCGTCGAAAAACTTGTTGCGCGTCTGCATGGCCCTGATCCTTGTCCACCTGCGCCCTATATGGCCCGCCTCGCCTGCGTTCACAAGACGGACGTGACAGATTGACATCCCCTCCGCCCTTGCCGACAAGGCGGGGGCAGCATTCGAGGCGCCCATGTCCTACATTCCTTTCCCGGCGATTTCACCCGAGATCTTTGCGATTGAGATCGGTGGCCTGACCCTCGCGCTGCGCTGGTATGCCCTTGCCTATATTGCCGGCATCCTGATTGCCTGGAAGCTGGCCTTGGCGGCGGTGCGCCGGCCCGCGCTCTGGGGGCAGACCCCGCCGATGACCCCTGACCAGATCGAGCGGCTGCTGACATGGATCATCCTTGGTGTGATCCTGGGCGGCAGGCTGGGGTTCGTGCTGTTCTACCAGCCCGGCTATTACCTGGAAAACCCCGGCCTGATCCTGCGGATCTGGGAGGGGGGGATGTCCTTCCACGGCGGTTTTCTGGGCGTTGTCATCGCCACGGCGCTGTTTTGCCGGGCCGAGCGTATCCCGATGCTGGGCGCGGCCGATCTCTTGGCGCTTAGCGTGCCGCCGGGGCTGTTTCTGGGCCGCATCGCCAATTTCATCAATGCCGAGCTTTGGGGTCGTCCGACCGATCTGCCTTGGGGCGTCGCCTTTCCCGGTGTGGCCGCCCAGACCTGCGAGGGCGTAGCGGGGATCTGCGCCCGCCATCCCAGCCAGCTTTATGAGGCGGCGATGGAGGGGCTGATCCTTGGCGTGCTGTTGCTGTGGCTGGCCTTCCGGGGCGGTTGGCTGCGCTGGCCGGGCCGGATTGCCGGGCTGTTCTTTGCCGGCTATGGCCTTGCCCGGTTTCTGGTCGAATTCGTGCGCCAACCCGATGCGCAGTTCATCTCGGACGGCAACCCTCTGGGGCTTGCCTTTCACCTCTCGGGCTATGGGCTGACCATGGGGCAGATCCTGTCGCTGCCCATGATCGCGGTTGGTCTGGTGCTGATCCTGCGGGCTCGTCCGGCATGAACGCGCTGGCCCGGCTGATTGCCGCGCGGATCGCCGCGACCGGGCCGATCACGCTGGCCGACTATATGGCCGAATGCCTGCTGCATCCCCTGCACGGCTATTACACCACCGCCGAGCCCTTTGGCCGCGACGGCGATTTCACGACCGCCCCGGAGATCAGCCAGATGTTCGGCGAGATGCTGGGGCTGTGCCTTGCGCAAACCTGGCTGGATCAGGGGCAGCCCGCCATGGTGCTGGCCGAGCTTGGCCCCGGGCGCGGCACGCTGATGGCCGATGTGCTGCGCGCGACGCGCGGGGTTCCGGGCTTTCATCAGGCGGCGCGTGTGGTGCTGGTCGAGGCCTCGCCCCGGCTGCGCGCCCGGCAGCGTCAGACGCTGGGCGACCACCCCGTCATCTGGGCGGATCGCGTCGAGGATCTGCCCGAGGCGCCCTTGTTCCTGCTGGCCAATGAATTCTTTGACGCCCTGCCGATCCGCCAGTTCACCCGGGTTGCGGGCGGCTGGGCCGAAACCATGGTGGGATTGGGCGAGGCGGGGCTGCGACTGGGCCGCGCCGCGCCGCTGCCGCTGGCGATGCTGGACGCCCGGCTGGCGGACACGCGAGAGGGCGATGTCGTGGAACTCTGCCCCGCCGCAATGCCCATTGCCGCCGAGATCGGTCGGCGGATCAGTACCTGGGGCGGGGCGGCGCTGATCCTCGATTATGGCGCCTGGGGCGGCACGGGGGACAGCTTTCAGGCACTGCGCCGACACCGGTTTACCGATCCGCTGGCCGAGCCGGGATTGGCCGACCTGACCGCCCATGTCGATTTCCGCGCGCTCGCACAGGCGGCGGCGCCCGCGGCATATGGCTTTGCCGAACAGGGGGCGTTCCTGCGCGCCCTTGGGATCGACCAGCGCGCCGAGGCACTGGCCGCCCGCCTGTCCGGCGCGTCGCTGGAATCGCATCTGGCGGCGCATCGGCGCTTGACCCATCCGGCGGAAATGGGTTCGTTGTTCAAACTGCTCGCGCTGTACCGACCCGGCAGCCCGCCGCCGCCCGGAGTGACCTGATGCCTGCCAACCTCGAAATCCTGACCTCGGACAGCCTTGGGGTGCGCCATGGCTTTTTCACCCGCAAGGGCGGCGCCTCTTCGGGTATCTTCGCCGGGCTGAACTGTGGCGCCGGCTCGACCGATCAGGCCGAGATCGTGGCGATCAACCGCACCCGGGTGGCCGAGGCGATGGAGGTCGCGCCCGATCATCTGGTCGGCGTCCATCAGGTGCATTCCGCCGAAGTCGTGACAGTCGCCGGCCCCCTGCCCCTGCGGCCCCGCGCCGATGCGCTGGTGACCGCCACGCCGGGGGTGGCGCTCTCGGTGCTGACTGCCGATTGCCAGCCGGTGCTGTTTGCCGATCCGCAGGCCGGGGTGATCGGCGCCGCCCATGCCGGCTGGCGCGGCAGTGTTGACGGGGTGCTGGAGGCCACGCTTGCCGCGATGGAGGCGCTTGGCGCCAGCCGCGATCAGATCACCGCCGTGATCGGCCCCTGTATCAGCCAGCGCGCCTATGAGGTTGGGCCCGAATTCTTTGACACCTTCATGGCCGAAGATACCGGGAACAGCCGGTTTTTCGCCAATGGCACAGGCGACCGTATGCTGTTCGACCTGCCCGGCTATGGGCTGCACCGGCTGCGCGCGGCGGGCATTGGCCATGCCGAATGGATGCGGCACTGCACTTATCATGATGCCGAGCGGTTCTATTCCTATCGCCGCACGACTCATGCCCAAGAGGCCGATTACGGCCGGTTGATCTCGGTCATCCGTCTCTAGCGCGCTCTGAAACCGCGCCCCATGCCGCGCCGCAGGATTGCGGCAGGTTCGCGCCCGGCGCTGCCACAATCTTTGGAAACAATCGCCCCGATTGATCCCCATTACCCCCGGATTTACCTGCAATCCAAGGGCAGGACGCAGCTTTGCCCCGCGCGCCGCCTTGCCACATTTCAGCCGGGGATCGCGCAAATTTTCCTTAATCTCTCTCAATTGAGGCCAGATCGGCGCCCCAAAGCCCCGTCATCTTGTCTGCAAGGTCGCCGAACAGGGCACCGCAGAGCAGACGAAGGACCACGACCATGAAAAAAGAACGCCGCTGGCTGAAATCCGTGATCGCCGCAAGCCTCGACACTCAGGTCGCCATGCCCTGGCAGCGCGGCGCCCGCCGCAAGCCCGAAGCCTTCAAGGCCCCGGTCGTCGCCGCCAAGCCCCGCGCCCTTGCCGCACGCTAAGTTCCGATTCGCCCCCCCCGCGCCCTGGCGGGTGAACGGTGGTGTGAATAGTGGGATTAACCAAGAACAATCATGACCCACGGCGCAGTTGCGCCACTCAGGTCGATACAATCGCAAAAGTCTTTTGACAGAGCGCCCCATTTCGGCCATCTTTGCCACATCACGGTCATCCACCTGACAGGTGGTCCGGTCGACAGTGTAAGACCCGCAAGGGCAGTGTAGATCGGCACGATCGTTGCTTTGGCAAAGGCGGCTCCGGTGCTCCTCTGGCACGTTAACGGGGCCGCTTTTTGCATTGGGGCTCTGGTTCAGGCGTGGAGATCAGGCACCGGGGTCAGGCGCTGCGCGCCAGCCGCGCCTCCAGCACGTCAAAGGGAACCCCCGGCTCATCCTTGGCGCAGCGGATCACCAGACTGGTTTTCACATTCGCCACATTCTCGGCCTTGCGCAATTCGC
>CALLZQ010000179.1 GCA_937858255.1 uncultured Tabrizicola sp. | reverse complement strand
GGACTGGCTGCGGCGGATGACGCGGCTGGGGCTGGGGGCCTGTCTGGCGGATGACATGGGGCTGGGGAAGACGCTGCCGGTGATCGCGCTGCTGCTGGCGCGGAAGGAGGAGGCGGGGGAGGATGAGGCGGGTGCGGCCCTGCGGGGGGAGGCGGCCTCGCTGCCGGGGACAGGGGGGGGGGGACCGTGCGCGTGTGGCCCCCCGGGGCGGGGGGGACGCCGGCGATCTTGCTCGCCAGCATCCGCGCGGCGCGGGCCAGACCCGGATCGGCGCCCTCGGCCACAAGGCGCACGCCAAGGCGCAGCGCCTCCAGTTCCGCGCCGGTCAGGATCATCGGCGGCAGGGTGATCGGGGCGCGCAGGATGTAGCCCACCCCGCGCTCCCCCTCGACCGGCAGGCCAGAGGCCATCAGCGTCGCCATGTCGCGCCAGATGGTGCGGACCGACACCTCCAGCTTTTCCGCCATCTCGCTGGCGCGGTGCAGCCGCCCGTCGCGCAGGATCTGGATCAGGTCAAACAGGCGGTCGGTGCGTCGCATGGCGCCAAACTGGCCCCGCGCCGGGCTGGCGTCAATCCATCCGCCACTGCACCGCCGGATGGGCCATCTGGACGCTGGCCATGTCGATCATCGCGAGGAAGGGCTGAAAGGCGGGTTCGGCCATCATCGCCTGTGCCCCGGCCTCTGCGGCGGCCAGATCGGCCCATTCGACCAGATCGGTCCATGTTCCATCCGGGGCAAGCGTCAGCACCCGGCGCTGAAAACCGGGCTGGCGGCGCAGCGGCGCCTCTGTCGCGCGGGCGGCGGTCAGGAAATCGGCGGTGTCGGCCCCGGCGGTCAGGCGAAAGCTGACCATCTCGACCACGGCGGCGGGGGCCTCGGTCGTGCCGCCCCGGGCCATCTCGGCAGGGGCCAGAAGTAAGGGTATAGTGGCACACAGGGCGAGACGGTCAGAAATCAGGCAAAGCGTCATGTCATTCCTCATTTTCGCGGCGGTTGTTCGCCGTGGGGCCTTTCTGCCAGAGGGCAACTGACATATAGCTGTCAGCTATCTGCTGCGCCGGGCCGCTTCCGGGGGCGGATTGGGCCTAGGAAGCGCCCGGTCTGAACGGTATCTCAAAGACAGAGGGGGCCCGCCGGGCCATCCAACACGGAGTAACTGACATGCTGAACAATATCGGCCTTCCCGGCCTTCTTCTGATTGCGGTCGTGGTGCTGGTCCTGTTCGGGCGCGGCAAGATCTCGGGCCTGATGGGTGAGGTCGGCAAGGGCATCACCGCCTTCAAGAAGGGCGTCAAGGACGGCACCGAAGAGATCGAGAATGCCTCGGCCACCGCAGCCAAGGACGTGACCCCCGAGACCGAGAAGGACAAGGTGTAAGCGCCTGACCCCCGGTAC
>CALLZQ010000178.1 GCA_937858255.1 uncultured Tabrizicola sp. | reverse complement strand
GGCCCAGCTTGGCAATGGCGAAACCCGCTGACCACAGCAGCAGAAACACCGCCGGAGCCGCGAGCAACCATAGGGGACGAGCAGGTTTCACCACAGAGCCTTACCGGCGAGGCACGCGCTATTGCAACGGCACATCGCCCTCATCAACCGAAAGCCCATCGCGCGGATCGTCAAAGATCGGCGGATGGTCATCGGCCACCGCCGCGTCACCATAGATCAGCTCGGGGTCGATAACCTTGGCCGGCAGATCGACACCGCGCCCGAAATTCTCGGGATCGACGCGTTGCGATTCCGCCTCGCTGCGTACATGCACGGACGTGCCCAGCGGCACCATCTCATAAAGCGCAATGATATCCTGATTGAACATGCGGATGCAGCCGGCGGAACCCGAATTGCCGATCGAACTCCAGTCGTTCGTACCATGGATGCGGTAATGGGTATCGCGCCCGCCCTTGTAGAGATAGAGCGCCCGCGCGCCCAGCGGGCTGCGCTTGCCGCCCGGAATGCCGCGGGCAAAGGGGCCATAGACCTCGGGTTCGGTCCGCAACATGTTCTTGGTCGGCATCCAGCCCGGCCATTTTTTCTTGACCTGGATCGTCCCGTTCCCCGCGAAAGCCTTGCCGGCACGACCCACCCCGATGGGGAAGCGGACCGAGTTATTGCCCTCACGCACGAAGTAAAGAAACTTGGCATAGGGATCGACATCAATCGTGCCGATGGGCTGTTCGCCCAGATAGCGCCCGGTGATACGGCGGTTCACGCCTTGGGTATATTCGGCGGGAATGGCCGGCAGCCGATACCCGCTGTCATAGATCGCCCCGTAACCCGGCAGATGCGGATCATCGACAATCACTTCCTTGGGGGCTGCGCAGGCAGAGAGCAGGGCAAAGCCGGACATCGACAGAAAACTGCGGCGGCTTAAGGCTTCGAAGGACATGAAATACCTGTTCCGGTTGGAATCACACGTTGTTACCACGCGGCGCGGCGCATCGGAAAGGTGTTAACGCCTCGTTCTTGGGCAGGTTCCCTGCGGACGCCAGAATCTGCCCAATCCGCAGTCAGCTTTCCCACGCCGGACCCTTCGCTGCCCCCGTCGGTTATCTTTCTCCCTGCCACAGCCGGCATGGGCCTGTTCCCCCGGGAACTGAAATTTCCCTATCTTTTTCGATATAATGCGTGAAACTTTGGCACAGAGACGACAAATCCGGCGGCCTGACATTCACTCGGGGCCACGATTGATAGGGGAATACGATGAGCGATTTCAGCCAGGATGTCGGTGAAGTTTCCAGCTTTCGCTCACCTTTTCTCGAAAACAGTTTTGCCATCCGTGGCACTTTGCACGCGACGCAAAACTTCTTCCAAGGCAATCTGATTGGCACATCGCTTGATTCCGATGTGTATCGTGTTTCGCTGAATGCAGGCGAATCCTATCGCTTTGTGCTTGAGGGCAGTCTCGCGGATTCCAACCGCACTGCCTTGGGCGACCCGCTTCTGACCGTGCGAAATGCCCAAGGGGAGATCGTTGTCACCAACAACGATGTAACACCGGGCAACCCCACGGCCGAAGTCTTGTTCGTCGCACCCGAAAACGGCATTTTTTCCATCGAGGTTCGGGGGGCGGTCGAGTTTCAGTCGACATTCATCGGATCCCCCCCGATCCAGCCGGGGGATTACCTGCTGCGGGGTGCCCCTGCCTCGGATCCATTCCCGGCCGTCCCTGCCCTGCTCGAATTGCTGACCGATGGTGCCGACAATAGTTTCAGCAGCCGAACCCGTGAAACCTTTGGGCTCGAAGAGAACGACACGCTGACCGGCAACAACCCGGCGACGATCAACACCTCGAACGGGCCGATCAACCTATCCGGTAAGGACTCGATCAACGGCGGCGCGGGCGATGACAGCATTCTGGGCCGGGGCGATGACGACAGCCTGGCTGGCGACGATGGCAATGACACGATCTTTGGCGGTGACGGCAACGACATCATCGACGGCGAGCGGTTTTTTCAGGACGAGACCACGGGGGATGACAGCCTGTTTGGCGGGCTGGGCAATGACACGATCCGCGGCCAAAACGGGGATGACCTCATCGCAGGCGATGAAGGCGATGACTCGCTGCGCGGCGATGGGGGCAATGACACGATCCGCGGCGGTATCGGTAATGATACGCTGGTTGGCGATTTCAGCTTTTCGGTGGATGGCGACGATTTCCTCGAAGGTGAAGAGGGCGACGACGACCTGAACGGGATGGGCGGCAACGACACGCTGCTGGGCGGCGACGGGAATGACACGCTGCTGGGCAATAGCGGCGACGACTCGCTGGTCGGCGGGGCAGGCAACGATTCGATCAGCGGTTCCACGGGCTTTGACACGCTGTTTGGCGGCGACGGCAATGATACCCTCCGTGGCGGTGTTGATGGCTCGACGATCAGTGGCGGTGCTGGCGATGACCGCATTACATCGTCGGGAAGCGGGGATATTCTGTCTGGCGACGATGGCAATGATACCATTTCTGCCTCGTTCTTTCATGGCTCGCAAATCTTTGGCGGGGACGGGGGCGATTCACCTGATGGCGGATCTGGCGACGACACGATCCTTGGTGGGGCAGACAACGATACGATCCTTGGCCGCGGCGGAAACGACTCTATTCAGGGGGGGCTGGGCACCGACAGCATTCGCGGCGAAGACGGCGATGACACGCTCGATGGCGGCGGCGGCGGCGGCGCCATCTTTGGTGGCGATGGCAATGACCGCATCAGCGCCGGGCGCGGCGACACGACAGATCGCGCTTCGCTTGAGGGCGGGACAGGCGATGACACAATCTCGGACGGCAGCGGCGACGACTCGATCTTTGGCGAC
>CALLZQ010000177.1 GCA_937858255.1 uncultured Tabrizicola sp. | reverse complement strand
CCGTCACGGCGCTGCGGGCGTGGTTCAAAAGCTGCGCCAGCTTGCCTCCGCGCACGAAATGCACCCGGCCCCGCACGCCATGCAGATCGGCCAGACGGCGGATTTCGCGCGCGATGGGGGCGCGGCCATCTTCTAAAGGATGGGCCTTGAATACCAGATGATGATGGGGCGGGGCGCCGCGGGCAAATCCCTCCATCACCACGGCGAGGAATTCGGTCATGGTGGAAAAGGGCGAATGCATCTGAAAGCTGGAGTCATGTTCCAGTTGCAGCAGCACCAGATGATAGGGAAAGCCGCCATGGCGGATGCGGAATTCCGCCGCCATCCGTTCCCAGCGGTGAAAGGGCAAGAGGATCAGCCGGCGACAGTACAGCAGGAATTCCTGCCAGACCGTCTGTTTGCGATGCGGGCGAAAGTTGCGGTAATCCCAGCACAAAGAAATGATAGAGCGCGCCCCAGAACATGTGCTGGCGCATGTCGCCCCAGCGGGCGGGCGCCTCGGGCTGGTCAATCTCGGCCTTGTCGAGCGCGGCCTGCATCTGCGCCACGCTCATCTCCATCAGCCGCGAATGGCCATTGGCCCCGCCGCGTTCATAGGTCACCCAATGAGGGCGCAGGTAGCCTTCTTCGAACACATGCACCGTAATTCCAGCGGCGCGGGCCGCTGCAACGGCATGGGCATGGATGGGCCGGGTATCGCCATAGAGCGCCAGATCGGTAATCCCGCGTTCGGCCATCAGGGCGGCGATATGGGCCGGCCACTCCTCCACCTTTCCACGATAGGGAATATAGCTGCGATCCGTGGGCCACATCGCCCGGTCGCCCCGGTTGAAACCGACGCGCCAGACCTCGGCCCCCGACGCCTCAAGCATTTTGCCAAGGCGATGGAAGAAGGGCCCATGCGGCCCTTGCAGGAACAGAAAGCGGCGGTCCTTTCCGGTGATCGTCATGGCACCCTTATTCCCGGCTCTGCGCGCGATCGTCAACGCCAGAGCTTTCTCAGCGGTAAAGTCTAGCGGCGATCTTGGGCGAATTTGAGGCATTTGCACCTGCCGAACCGCCATAGGGCCGGGCGGCGCTTGCACCGCGACCGGGGGCGGGCTAGCCATGGGCCAAAGGAGAGTCCCATGTTCACAGGCATCGTCACCGACATCGGCGAAATTCTGGAAACCGAGCTTCAGGGGGATCTGCGTGCGCGCATCGGCACCCGCTATGATGTGGCGGGCATCGATATCGGCGCCTCGATTGCCTCGGACGGGGTCTGCCTGACGGTGATCGCCACCGGAACGGCGCCGCGCCCTTGGTATGATGTGCAGATCTCGGCGGAAACCCTGTCCAAGACCAACCTCAATTCATGGGTGCCGGGCAAGCGGGTCAATCTGGAGCGGGCGCTGAAAGTGGGGGATGAGCTGGGCGGCCATATCGTCTCGGGTCATGTCGATGGCGTTGCACGGGTGGTGCGGATGCGGCCCGAGGGCGACAGCCTGCGCGTGACCTTTCGGGCGCCGGATGAACTGGCGCGGTTCATCGCGCCCAAGGGGTCGGTGGCGCTGAACGGCCCCTCGCTGACGGTGAATGAGGTGGATGGTGCGGAATTTGGCATCAACTTTATTCCACATACGCAGCAGGTCACGACCTGGGGCGGGGTGCGCGAGGGCGATGCCGTGAACCTTGAGGTCGACACCATGGCCCGCTATGTGGCCCGCCTGCGGGAATGGGGCTGAGATGACCTCGCGCGCGGGCATCGGCCACAATGGCGGGCCCGAGATGACGGGTCTGACCTGGCGCAGCCATTGCTGGAAGGCGGCGCGGGCGCGGCTGTTGCCAACCTTGCCGATCGAGGTGGTGCGGCTGCGGGTGCGCCGTGCGGCGGAACTCGGCCTTGATTACAAGACCTATGCCGGGATCCGCGCCAGCACGGGGCACGATCTGGTGGCCTTTCTGTTTTCGTCGAACGCGCTGCGGGTGTTGCGGGCGGGGCAGGTCTTGGCGCCCGAGCGGGCGGCGAAACTCTCGACGCTTGGCGATCCGCGGATCGGGCTGGCCGTGCCACCGCTGACGCCTGCGATGCTGGCCCGTGCAGCGCCGGTTCTGACGGCAACCCATCCTGCCCCGCGCCTGCTGGGCAATCATGCCGAGGCGCGGCAGGTCATCCGCGCGGCCTTGGGCAAGCTCCCGGGTGATACCGTCCTGCTGATCGGCGATCACGGGCTGGAGGCAGAGTGGAGCCTTGCCGGCCGCCTTGCCGGTTATCTGCCATCCGAGCGCTATTTCGGCGCCTGACATGACGCCGCGCACAGCCGATGTGCCGCCCATTCATCTGGCATTCGCCCGCCCAAGGCGCTAGACGGGGGAAAACCTGTCAGCCGCGCGGGACTTCAAAACCATGACCACAGCCAAAACCGACTTCTCGGATGCGATTTCCTCGGTCGAGGACATCATCGACGACGCCCGCAACGGCCGGATGTTCATCCTTGTCGATCATGAAGATCGCGAGAATGAGGGCGATCTGGTCATTCCGGCGCAAATGTGTACCCCGCAGGCGGTGAATTTCATGGCGACCCATGGGCGCGGGCTGATCTGCCTGACGTTGCCGGCGGCGCGGATTGACGCGCTTGGCCTGCCGCTGATGAGCGCCAAGAACTCCAGCCGTCATGAGACCGCCTTTACCCTGTCGATCGAGGCGCGTGAGGGGGTGTCCACCGGCATCTCAGCCGCTGACCGGGCGCGGACGATCTCGGTCGCCATCGACCCGACCAAGGGCGCGGCCGACATCGCCACGCCGGGCCATGTCTTC
>CALLZQ010000176.1 GCA_937858255.1 uncultured Tabrizicola sp. | reverse complement strand
GCGGAAACAACGCGTAATCCTGAAACAGCGTCGTCGTCGGGCGATGGCGTGGCGCGATCCCGGCCATATCGCGCCCGCCAATGCTGACCCGGCCCGAGACCGGCTCGGAAAAGCCGCCGATCAGGTTCAGCAGTGTGGTCTTGCCGCAGCCCGAGGGGCCCAGCAGCACCACGAACTCCCCCGCCGCAATCGACAGCGACACCCGGTCAAGCGCCAGTGCCCCATCATATCGCTGGCTGACCTCGGCAATCTCAACCCCCGCCGTCATGCCCGCCGCCTCCCCAACAACAGTTCCGCAATGACCGCCACCACCACAGAGATCAGGAACACCACCGAGCCAATGGCATTGGTAGCCGGTGACAGGCCCGATTTCAGCATCGACCAGATTTCCACCGGCAGGGTCACCTCGAACCGGGTCAGCAGAAAGGCGATGATGAACTCATCCCAGGAAAAGGTGACAGACAGAAAGAACGCCGCTGCCAGTGCCGGGGCCAGCATCGGTGCGGAAATCTGGCTCAGCACCTGCCATTCCGAGGCGCCAAGGTCACGCGCCGCCCGCTCTGCCGATTTCTGCTGTGCGCCCATGGCGGCATAGGCGATGGCAAAGCAAAGCGGCAGGTTGATCACCACATGGCCGATCCCCGTCACCCAGAGTGAGGGCCGCAGCCCCACCAGATTGATCAGTTGCAACAGCCCCAGCCCGATGATCAGCGTGCTGACCGTCATCGGCGCCACCAGCAGCAGCCGCATCGCCGCCGATCCCGGCAGCCGCGCCCGCGCCAGCCCATGCGCCGCCAGAAACCCCAGGATCAGCGCAAGGGCCGAGGTCAGCACCGCCACCAGCACCGAATTGCCAAGGGCGGCGATCAGATCGCGGCTGCCCACCACCTTGGCACACCACCCCAGCGTCAGCCCGCGAAAGGGTGGCACCGGCAGCCGCCCGTCCTGAAAAGAAAAGGCGACCAATACCGCCACCGGCAGAAAGACAAAGGCATAACCCGCCGCCAGATAGACCCAGATCAGGGGGGAGAGGCGCTTCATATCCGCTCGACCCTCACCCAGCGGGCGGCCAAC
>CALLZQ010000175.1 GCA_937858255.1 uncultured Tabrizicola sp. | reverse complement strand
GCGCGATGCGGGGACCGAATGCCGACGGGGAACAAGGCCCCCCCCAACGGCCCCCGCCGTCACCCGCGCCGGCCATGGCTCGACAGTGGTCAGCGCCTCGATCGGCAGGCCGGCCTCTTCCATCTTCAGCCGTCCGACAATGGTGGTAAAGCGGCGGGGATAGACCCTTTTTTTTGACTTGGGCCAGAGAAGGGCAAACGCCCCCATATAATTCTCATTCGCCAAGGTGATAAATAATGCCCCAACCCGGGGGTCGAATCCATATCGCCGAAGGTCACCCCCAGATCGACGACGATCAGCCGTTCCTTGCCCTCGGGGCCATAGCCATAGACATAGCAGTTCATCCCGATCTCACCCGCGCCGCCAAGGGGGAGGTAGATCAGACGCTGTTTCACGCTCATGCGGTTTCCTTGTTGAAGTCGTTGATCAGGACCAGACCATGCATGGTCAGATCGTCCTCGATCGAATGAAATAGGTCGGTGCCCTGATCGAACAATGCAGCAAGGCCCCCTGTGGCGATGACCTTCATCGGGCGGGCATATTCCCGGCGCACCTCGCGCACGATCCCTTCGACCAGACCCACATAGCCCCAGTAGACGCCCGATTGCATACAGGCAACCGTATTGGTGCCAATGGCGCGCTGCGGGCGGGCCACGTCGATATGCGGCAGGGCGGCGGCGGCCATGTGCAGCGCCTCAAGACTGAGGTTGACACCGGGGGCGATCACCCCGCCGATATAGGCGCCATCCTCGGCCACCACGTCAAAAGTGGTGGCGGTGCCGAAATCGACCACCACCAGATCGCCACCATGGCGATCATGCGCGCCCACGGTATTCACCAACCGGTCCGGCCCGACCGTGGTGCCTACATCGACACGCGGGGCAACCGGCAGGGCGCATTCCGGCTTGCCCACCACCAGCGGGCGGCAGTCGAAATAGCGGTTGCACAGAACCCGCAGGTTGAAGACCACCCGCGGCACGGTGGACGAAATGATCGCCTCGGTAATCTGCGCCTCGGTCCGGGTGACGGCCATCAGTGAGGACAGCCAGACGAAATACTCATCCGCCGTGCGCTTGTGGTCGGTGGCGCAACGCCAGGTGGCGATAAAGCGGTTGCCATCCCAGATCGAGAAAACCGTATTGGTGTTGCCGCAGTCGATGGCCAAAAGCATGAGGGACCTTTCGCGCGGGTCAGAGGACGGGGCGGATCAAAAGAACACTTCGGCAGCCGGAATGGCAAGGGTCAAATCACCCATGCGCAAGACCAGATTGCCCTCGGCATCCACGGTTTCAAACACACCCTCGCGGGTCTGGGTGCCGGTACGGGCCACGATCCGCTCGCCCAGACGGGCGGCGTGGGCCAACCATTCGGCGCGCAAGGGGGCGAAACCCTCGGCCACAAAGGCCGCCTCCCACCGCGCATAGGCGGGGGCGAGGTGGGCCAGAAACGCCTCGGGCGACAGGCGAATGCCCGTCTCGGACAGGACCGAAACGGGCGGAACCGCCCCCGCCTCGACCAGCGCGGGATCAGGATGGGCGATCAGATTGACGCCGATGCCGATGGCAAGGGCCGAAATCCCCTGCCCCGTCCCTTGGCTTTCCAGCAAGATCCCGGCGACCTTGCCGCCATTCATCAGCACATCATTGGGCCATTTCAGCGTCAGCCCTGCCGTCGTCCCCGTCGCTGCCGCAAGCGCCTCACGCAGGGCCAAGGCCGCCGCAAAGGACCGCAGCGCTACCTGCTGCGGTGGCTCGGTGGGGTGCAAGAGAAGCGTGCCGTAGAAATTGCCGCGCGGGCTGGACCACGGCCGCCCGCGCCGCCCCCGCC
>CALLZQ010000174.1 GCA_937858255.1 uncultured Tabrizicola sp. | reverse complement strand
ACGGGCCAGCACCGCGACCGGGATCATCCGCAAGATATCCTGCCAGCGGTCCCAGCGGTGGAACTGTGCCAGATTGTCGGCCCCCATCAGCCAGACAAAGGTGACACCCGGATATAGCGCCCGCAGCCGGGTCAGCGTCGCATGGGTGTGGCGCGTGCCCAGCCGCGCCTCCAGATCCGTGACCCGCACCTTGGGGTGGCGCATCACCTGACGCGCCCGCGCCAGACGCTCGGCCATCGGGGCAGGCTGACGGGCCTTGAGCGGATTGCCGGGCGTCACCAGCCACCAGACCTGATCCAGATGCAGCCGCTTGATCGCCTCGCGCGTGATATGGGCATGACCGCGGGGGGCCGGACGGACCGCCCCGCCCAGAGGGCCGACCACCGCCCCCCGCTCCCCTGGGGGAAGCCCCTGCCGCAACCGCCGCGCCTCCTCTGCCCGCAGATCACAGAACCGTTTCACCGGGCGGCGGGGCCAAAGTCAATGCCGGGCTTGCAAATCCCCCTGCCCCCATCCCATTCTGCGCCCCATCATGGCCACTGACATCCGCGACACCGACCCTGCCGACCCGCGCGCCCTTGCCGCCATGCGGGCCTATTTCGCCGAGTTGGATGCCGTCTTTCCCGGCGGCTTCGACCCCGCCCCCCTGACCGGGGCTAGCCTTGCCGACATGCGCCCGCCGCACGGCGCCTTCCTCCTCGCCTGCGATGGCGCACAGACGTTCGCCTGTGTCGGCCTGCGGCGTGAGGATGGCACGACGGGAGAGGTCAAGCGCCTTTGGGTCAGCCCCGCCGCGCGCGGGCAGGGTCTGGCGCCCCGCATGATGGCGGCCCTGACAGATCGTGCCCGGAAACGGGGGATGACCCGGCTGATCCTTGACACCTCGGCGCATCTGCCCGGCGCTGTCGCACTCTACCACCGTCTCGGCTGGACCGAGATCGCGCGCTATAACGACAACCCCTATGCGCACCATTTCTTTGAAATGCGCCTGTAAACGCAAGCCACCCCCCGCGCAGCCTCATTGCCCCCGGCCCGCGTTTCGCCTATCTGATGCGCCAACAGCGTAATCAGCACGGGGACAGGCACCATGGCTTCCTACCAATACGTCTATCACATGGATGGCGTCTCCAAGACCTATCCGGGCGGCAAGAAGGTGTTCGAGAACATCCGCCTCAACTTCCTGCCCGGGGTCAAGATCGGCGTCGTCGGCGTCAACGGCGCGGGTAAATCCACCCTGCTGCGCGTCATGGCCGGCTG
>CALLZQ010000173.1 GCA_937858255.1 uncultured Tabrizicola sp. | reverse complement strand
CGGCGGCTGGCGGCATGGCTGCGGGGCATAATTTCAAGGCCTATCAGCCGGGCGGGCCGTCCTCGGGCCTGTTGCCGGCCTCGATGAACGACATCCCGCTCGATTTCGACACGCTGCAACCGCATGGCACCTTTATCGGCTCTGCCGCCGTGGTGGTTCTGTCGGACAAGGACCGCGCCCGCGATGCGGCGCTGAACATGCTGCGGTTCTTTGAATCCGAAAGCTGCGGCCAATGCACCCCCTGCCGCGTGGGCTGTGAAAAGGCGGTAAAGCTGATGCAGGCGCCGAAATGGGATCAGGATCTGCTGGGCGAGCTTTGCACCGTGATGGCCGATGCCTCGATCTGCGGGCTGGGGCAGGCGGCACCGAACCCGATCAAGCTGATGATGAAGCACTTTGCGGAGGAGATCTGATGCCCCTCGCCAAGCATAGCGTGCTGATCGACGATGAGCGGGTGGTGGTGAACCGCTTTGACTTTGGTCCCGGCGACGAGACGGGCGATCATGTGCATTCCATGGCCTATGTGATCGTGCCGCTGACCGATGGCCTGCTCCGTATCCGCCATCCCGACGGGTCGGAAACCACCGCCGCCCTGACCATGGGCGCGCCCTATTCGCGGCCCGCAGGCGTTGCCCATAACGTCTTCAACGGCGGTGACGCGCCGCTGTCTTTCCTCGAAATCGAGTTGAAGAAATGACCCAGACCATTGCCTTTGCCCTTGACGGCCAGACGGTCGAGGCCCGCGACGGAGAGACGATCTGGGAGGTGGCCAAGCGCCACGGCACCGAGATCCCGCATCTGTGCCACAAGGATCAGACCGGCTACCGCCCCGACGGCAACTGCCGCGCCTGTGTGGTCGAGGTGGATGGCGAGCGGGTGCTGGCCGCCTCATGCTGCCGCAACGCGTCGAACGGAATGGTGGTCAAGACCGGCAGCGAACGCGCGACCAAGGCGCGGGCGATGGTGATGGAACTGCTCTTGGCCGATCAGCCCGAACAGGCGCGGGCACATGACGCCTCGTCGCATCTGTGGGACATGGCGGCGGCCAATGGCGTCACAGGCAGCCGTTTCCCGGCGCTGGAGGCGGACCATATCCCGCTGTTGGACGACAGCCATGTGGCGATGCGGGTGAACCTTGATGCCTGTATCCAGTGCGGTCTGTGCGTGCGCGCCTGCCGCGAGGTGCAGGTCAATGACGTGATCGGCATGGCGGGGCGGGGGCATGGCGCCTATCCGACCTTTGATTTCGCCGACCCGATGGGGGACAGCACCTGTGTCGCCTGCGGCGAATGCGTGCAGGCCTGCCCGACCGGCGCCCTGATGCCCGCGACTGTGGTGGATGCCGAGCAGCGCGGCGACCGCGCCGATTTCGATAGTGAAACCACCAGCATCTGCCCGTTCTGTGGCGTGGGTTGCCAGGTCAGCCTCAAGGTCAAGGATGGCAAGGTTAAATACGTCGAGGGCATCAACGGCCCCGCGAATGACGGGCGTCTCTGCGTCAAGGGCCGCTTTGGCTTTGACTATATCCACCACCCGCATCGCCTGACCAAACCGCTGATCCGCAAACCCGGCGCGCCCAAGGGGCTGAACGTCGATCCGTCGAACCCCTTCACCCATTTCCGCGAGGCGACATGGGACGAGGCGCTGGATTTCGCCGCCAAGGGAATGCTCGACCTGAAGGCTGCACATGGCGGCCCCTCGGTTGCCGGATTTGGCTCGGCCAAATGCACGAATGAAGAAGCCTATCTGTTCCAGAAGCTGATCCGTCAGGGCTTTGGCCATAACAATGTCGATCACTGCACCCGGCTGTGCCATGCCTCATCCGTTGCGGCGCTGATGGAAAACGTGGGCTCTGGCGCGGTGACGGCGACCTTCAACCAGATCGAACATGCCGATGTGGCGATTGTCATCGGCGCCAACCCCACCGAAAACCACCCCGTCGCCGCGACCTATTTCAAGCAATTCGCCAAGCGCGGCGGCAAGCTGATCATCATGGATCCGCGCGGCACGGCGATGAAGCGTCATGCCGCCCATATGCTGCAATTCAAGCCCGGCGCGGATGTGTCGATGCTGAACGCGATCATGCATGTGATCGTGGAAGAGGGTCTTTACGACCCCGCCTATATCGAAAAGTACACCGAGAACTGGGAGGCCGAGAAGGAGCACCTCAAGGCCTTCTCGCCCGAGGCGATGGCGCCGATCTGTGGCATCGCGCCCGAGACGCTGCGCGCGGTGGCCCGTGATTTCGCGGGCGCCAAGGCGGGGATGATCTTCTGGGGCATGGGGGTTTCCCAGCATATCCACGGCACCGACAATTCGCGCTGCCTGATTTCTTTGGCGCTGATGACGGGCAATGTCGGCAAACCCGGTGCGGGTCTCCACCCCTTGCGCGGCCAGAACAACGTGCAGGGTGCCTCGGATGCCGGCCTGATCCCGATGTTCCTGCCGGATTATCAAAGCGTGATGGATGACGGCGTTCGCCGCGCATTTACCGAGATCTGGGGTTCGGGCGATTTCTCGAACCAGAAGGGGCTGACGGTCACCGAGATCCTTGATGCCGTTCATGCGGGGCAAATCAAGGGCATGTATATCCTTGGCGAAAACCCCGCCATGTCCGACCCCGATGTGACCCATGCGCGTGAGGCACTGGCCCATCTGGAGCATCTGGTGGTGCAGGATATTTTCCTGACCGAGACCGCGAATTA
>CALLZQ010000172.1 GCA_937858255.1 uncultured Tabrizicola sp. | reverse complement strand
GGTAGTTCTTGGCCTGCTTGACCGTCAGTTGCGCGTGGTGGTTTTCCAGCTCTTCATCAGCGACCACGGTACGAATACGGGCAAAGGTCGCCCGACCGGTCTTGCGGTCGATCTTGACCCGGATGTCCAGTTCGCTGCCGTAGCGCGACTTCGCGGCCCGGGCGAGCGTTTCCTCCATCGCCTGGATCACCAGATCCGGGTCGATCATCTTCTCGCGCGCAACGGCCTCGGCCGTCTGGAGAAGTTCAAGCTGGTTGGCAGAGGTGATTGCCATCGGTCAACTCCCAGGCGTTCAGTGTTTTGTCTCTTCGGCGGGATCTTCATCCTCGCCATCCGTCTCTTCGATCTCGTCGAATTGCGATTCGTCGAAATTGCCGCTGGCCTTCTTCTGGCGCAGCATCTCGGCAATCAACTCATCCGTCAGAATCAGCTTGGCATCCGAGAGCCAGTCGAATTTGAGGCCGATGGTGATCTCTTCACCGCCCTCTTCGATCTGGATCAGCACCTCATCATCCTCGACACCCGCAAGCGCGCCCTTGAAGCGGCGGCGACCGTCGATCAGTTCCGAGGTCTCGATCCGCGCCTCCCAGCCTTTCCACATCTCGAAGTCCTTGAGGCGGGTCAGCGGGCGGTCGATTCCAGGCGACGAGACTTCGAGAATATAGTTATCCTCGATCGGATCCTCGACATCCAACACGGCGGAAACCGCCGTCGAGATACGGGCGCATTCATCCACTTCAATCCCGCCCTCAGGGCGGTCGGCCATGATTTGCAGGATGCGTTGCTTGCCCCCCATCAGCCGGATGCGCACCAGCTCAAACCCCAATCCCTCGATGGTGGGGCCGATGATGCCGGCAAGGCGGCGGTCGATGGCAGTCTTTGCGATCAGATCAGTCATGGGTCCAGACGCAGGGTCCAAAAAACAAAAAACGGGCCAGCGGCCCGCCATATGGTTCCGGTCGTTCCGGGTGTGGAGGCCGGAACCGCTTGGCCCCTAGATAGGCCGGATCAGGCCCGCTTGCAAGGCAAAAGCAAAGGGGCCCGCCAAGCGGGCCCCTTCACATCGGGATTGAACCCGAAATCAGTGGCTGCCCGACGAGACAGCAGCGGCGACCAGAACGACGCCGAGAACACCGAGAACAGCCGGGCCACCGAGCGAGCTGCCGCCCTGGACCACAACGACTTTCTTCTCGGGCTTGCTGACTTCCATGCCGCCGGCGGAAGCGCCAGTGACCGAAGCGGCCAGCGTAATTGCTGCAACAATAGCGGTAATGCGGTTCATGATTTTCTCCGTCTCAGGAACATTTGGGTTGTAGATAGCATAAAGGCTGGCACAGGAAAACAGAAACTACGAATTTCTTCACCGGCGCAAGTCCTCGATCACAATCGAGCCGATGGTCGGGCTGACCCATTGCCGCGATTTGCGAATCTGGCCGCCCCGATCCACCCAATAGCTGTTGTCAAAGCGACGACCGTTTGCCTCACAGCTTTCGTCGATCCGGGTGGTTTCATAGATTATCTGAACAATTTCAACAGATTCTGCCGCCCGCGCGGTGACAGAACAGGTCGCATCAAGCCGCACCGCCTGATCATTGCCGTCCAGCAGCCCGTACTGCCGCGGGTAAGATCCACCGGCGGAAACCCGCGTATCGGGCCGCTGAGCCGAGGCCGCCATCAGGTCATCCCCCAGTCCGCGCGTTGCAACAAGGACACCATCGCGCAGCGAAATCGTTCTGTCGTCTTCGGAACTATATGTGGTGACGCCCCGGTTTTGGGCAATCTCGACCACCAATGCCTGCTGATTGCGCTGTTCAAGAGTGATCAGCAGCAACGGCCCGGTGGCGCCGGCCAGCATCTCGCGCGTCAGATTCGGCATCCCCGAGGCTGATGCGCCACCGCCCAGCTTTGCCCCCGCCGCCGAACGCAGGGCCGCAGTGACATCCGATGCCTCTTTGTCATTGCCGCAGGCGGCAAGCGCCCCCAGCGACACAATCGCGGCTGCAATGATCGCTCTCATTTCCAGAATCGTCCCCATTGCTCGGTCAGGCCGCTTTCACGATAACCGCGCACCGTTTCATAGAGGCGCCCATCCACCTCGAGCCGCTGACCACCATCACGCCCAAAAGGCCGCAGCACGGTCGAGCGGGTTTCGCGCGTTTGGGTGCCAAACAACATGCTGACCGGCACTTCGATGGTGATGCCCTTGTCAAACGAGCCGCTGCCGAAATTCGATGCCGAAACATTGGTCTTGGTGACAAAGGCGCCAATCTTCCAACCGTTCTCGAATTCGCGTTTCAACGAGACAGTCGCGCCGACATCGCCAGCCAGATAGCGGCCAATGTCCACCTGTGCGTGGAAACCGTTCTCAAAGCTGTAATAGCCGCTGATATGGCCCGTGACGGTGCGATAGCTGCTCGGCCCCGATTCGATACCCGGGCCATCGGTCTGATACATCTCTTGCGGCAGCTTGAACCCGAACTGCTGATCGGGCGAGCGTTGCGCCACATAGTTCAACTCGGCGCCAACAGCCCAGCGGCGGTTGGTGGGCATCCACAACACCTCGGTCGAGATGCCGCCGAACATCCGCTCCAGATAACCCAGCGAGACCCGGCCATATACCTCGGGCGACAGCTTGTGGTAATAGGTCAGCGCCAGATGGTCGATCGCCGGATCGCCCAGCTTGTCATAGAAATAGTTCGCCGAGCGTACTGCCTGCAACTTGCGGTCGGGAATCGGCGGGCGGTCGTCAAGATTGCTGATCGCCAGCTTGGTGACCTTGCCGCTGATCAACAGCCCCGGCGCCACCTCAAGCCGGCCCTTGGCCTGAAGGCCGATGCCCGCCTTGAAGGGCGTGTTCTGGTCGAACAGCCGCAGCCGGGCATAGGGCCCAATGGACCAGGTAAAGGCCGGATAGGATTCACTGTCACGAGAGGCGACCGATTCGGCCGCACCCACCGAGACGATCTGGGCGCGCGAAAGGATCTGCTCTGCCCCATCCACCGCATGTTCAAGCCGCTCGACATCCGAACGCAGGATCACAACCTTGGACACCGCCATGCCGTTGACGACCGGCACGATCTCAAACTGCTCGACCGAGGCGGGCAGGCTCCCTGCCATGGCACGGGCAGTCCGGCCGATGGCCTGAGCCTCGGCGTCGATCCGGGCGTTGGTGAAACGCACTTCGGCACTGGTGCCATTATAGCTGATCGAGCGCACCTTGATGCCATCGTCATTCAGACGGCTGTCCAGATTGGCCCGCAGTATATCCCCGGCATCGTTCTGTGTGACCCATTCGGTCGACCACAGATCAGGATTGGCACTGCGCGAAGGCCGCGGCGTGATGGCACTGGGAGCCGGCCCCTGAACGCCGCCACCCGCCCGCTTTTTCGGATTCATCAAGAAATGCGCGGCGATTCCGACCTGCGACCCGTAAAGGTAATACGCACCCAGGCGCACACTGTCGCGATACTGATATTCGAGGCCAAAGTTGAACGGGCTCTTGCGCTCGAATGTCTTCCGCTTGCCGGCCTCTTCATCGTAATTATCCGACGAATATTCCGCCTTGAGTGTCCACTGGTCGTTAATCGCCCATTCCACGCCGCCAAAGGGGGCCGCCTGTCCACGGAACCACTGGTCATAGTTGAAATTGCCGCCCGAGCCGGGGTTCAGCGGCGGGCGCGCGCCAAGGGGGGTCGCGAGCGAGCCATAGCTGCCCAGCCGCCCCCAGCCAAGACCGGCCGTCACCTTGAGGTCCGGCGTCACATGCTTGGTCGCCACCAGATACTCGCCCGCCAGCACCCCTGTGCCGACAAAATCCTGCAACCCGACCGAGACGGCAGGCATATAGCGCCCCTCATCAAAGATCTGATATTTCAGGTCAAAAGAGCGGTCATAGTAGATGTCGAACTGGTCCGTTCCCGTGCAATTGGGCAAACAGCCGATGTTCTTGTTCCAGTCACGGATACCCAGAAAGCGAAAGCTGCCCGAAAGGCGGGGCGTGATCTGAAAGCTCAGCGTCGTGCGGCTGATCGGCCCGAAATGCGAGGTCGAAATCGTCAGCGCGCCATCCGGCTGGCTTTCGCCCGAGGGCATGTCGATCACCCCGGTTGCGCCGTAGAGATTCAGCGAGGGCCGCCCCTGCGAAACCGCCATGATCGGCGCCGCGACCATGCCGCCTGCCACGGCCAATGCCAGATACCTGTGGGCAGACCGCCGCCTTGCCATGAGAACCCCCGAATTTTTGTATATGATACGGGGATTCCCCGAGACCACAACGTCCGCTGCCGCCAAGCCCTGACCCCGGCGACAGAATCGCAACACTCTGCCTAGGCCCGCGCCTTGATGGCCAGACCTTGCCGCGTTTCGCCGTATCCTTCGACACAGCCCTCCATCACCGCAAAGGCCGCCTCGGCATTGCCCGTCGCAACGGCGCTGCGCATTTCACGCAGGGCCGAGGCCACCTCAAGGCTCGACAGGCTACGTTCGCGCGCGCGCAGAATCTTTTCATGCGGTGTGGTCAGCATCCCCGGCTCGATCAGCAATTCCTCATGCAGCTTTTCACCGGGGCGCAGGCCAGTAACCACAATCTCGATCTCGCCATCAGGGTGATCTTCATCCTTGAGGCTGCATCCCGCCGCCGCGATCATCCGCACCGCCAGATCGCGGATGCGGATCGGCTGACCCATATCGAGAACGTAAAGGTCGCCCGTGCCATCTGCGCGGTCATTGGGCATGCCACCTGCGATCAGCACCAGTTGCGCCGCCTCGGAAATCGTCATGAAATAGCGCGTGACATCTTCATGGGTCAGCGTGATCGGCCCACCCCGCGCAATCTGCTCGCGAAACAGCGGCACTACCGAGCCAGAGCTGCCCAGCACATTGCCAAAGCGGACAATCGAGAAATCGGTGCCGGTCGAGCGCTGCGCCAGATCCTGCACCACCAGCTCCGCCATCCGCTTGGTCGCGCCCATCACATTCGTCGGGCGAACCGCCTTGTCGGTCGAGATCATGATAAAGCGCTTGACGCCGAAATGCAGCGCCGCCTCGGCCAGCGTCCGGGTGCCCAGCACGTTATTCACGATGCCCGCCAGCGGATTGGCCTCGACCAAGGGAACATGCTTATAGGCGGCAGCATGCAGGATCACATCGACGCCATGCTGATCGCAAACCGCGCGCACCTGCCGATATTCCGTCACCGACCCCAGAATCGGCACGAACTCGATCCCTGCTGCCTCGGGCGTGCTGCACATTTCCTTGTGGATTTGATACAGTGCCAGTTCGCTGACCTCGAACAGGATCACCTTGGTCGGCTTGTATTCCAGAAGCTGCCGGCAGAGTTCAGACCCGACCGATCCGCCAGCGCCACTGACCAGAATGCTCTTGCCCTGATAGGCGTCGACCGCCGAGGGTTGCAGATTCTGCACCGCCGGACGGTTCATCAGCTTGCCGGGCGTCACCGGCTCCAGCGAATTGGCAAGCGCCTCGGTGCCCACCAATTGCGCGAAAGAGGGCAGCGAATGCACCTCCAGCCCCTGTTCCATCAATTGACGTGCGATGGCGCCCTGACGCGCGGTCGGGGCCGAAGGCATGGCCAGCAGTACCCGCTCGACATCGTGCTTTTCCACCAGACGCGCTAGACGGTTTGGCCCATGCACCGTCAGGCCCATGATATTCATGCCGTGCAGACTGGAATTATCGTCGATAAAGGCGACGACCCGCACACTGTCATGCCGGCTGAGCGCCGAGGCAAGCTGCGTGCCGGTGGTGCCTGCGCCATAAATCATCACATTGCGCCGCACATGCCCGACACTCAGGATCGCCAACAGCAGATGCAGCAGCGTGAAACGCGCCAGAATCATCGCCGTGGTAAAGGTCAGCATGAACATGGTGATCAGAACGACCGACTGTTCAGGCCCGGCACCCTTGCCCAAAAGATACAGCCCAAAGGTGGTAAAGGCCGCCACCGAGGCCGATTTCAGCGCGGCAAGGCTTTCATAAGCCTTGAGCTTGATCTTGTGGATCCCCAGCGCCAGCGAACCGAACAAGGCCAGCCCGGTCACGAACATGCCGGGCAGGATCATCTCGATCAGATGAAATTCCGAGTTCGGCCCCCATGAGGTGACGAAATGCGCAAACACCAGAGAGGCCGGCGCCAGAACAGCGTCAATCGCCAGCAGAATCGACTGTTTCAAGGGCCGCGTCAGCCGTTCAAACAGGCGCCGCAGCGTAATTACTGGTCGTGAGCCAATCAAATTCAAGCTCCAACGAACTCCAAGACGTCCCTGCTGCCTAAACGCCGCAGCCACCCGCCAATATCGTTCCTATACCTTCGAGGAGGGCAAGAAACAATCAGCTTTCACGTCAAACAGCCTGCTGCGAGGGCTAGCCTGCGACTTTTTTAAGCGTTTGCAGCATCAAAGCGATGTCAAAGCACACCGACCGCCGTCGCGCATAGATCAGATCAAGCCGCGCCTTTTGCGGCACACAGCGCCGACGATAGGCCGCATCGGTTTCTGCGGCGGTCGCGCAACGCGACAGGATCCACTCTTCATGCCGGTGAAAGCGCAGTGTCGCCAGACCGGTAATCCCCGGGCGACATTGCAATACCTCGTGGTAGATCTCGGGGAAAGCCTCGACATATTGGCGCAGCGGCGGGCGGGGGCCAACAAAGCTCATATCCCCCTTCAGCACGTTCCAAAGTTGCGGAATTTCATCCAGCCGATACTTGCGCAGCCTGCGGCCGATCGGTGTCACGCGGTTACTCTTGTCCCCGCCCGACACACCCGAGTCGCCCCCGACCACACGCATTGTGCGCAGCTTCCACAGTTGAAACGGGCGATCCACCCCGCGCATCCGTTCCGAGACGTAGAAGACGGGACGCCCTTCGCGCAGCAAGAGATAGACAACCAGCACCGCAAAGGGCAGCGCCAGAATCAGCATCAGCAGCAAGGCAAGCACGATATCCAGCAGGCGTTTGCCAAAGGTCATGGCCAGCCCGCCATCTGATCGAGCTCTGCCACCAACGCCCCGGCAGATACTGGCGCGACGGGCATGACCGATTGCAGGCGACAGGTATCCAGAACCACCCGCGCCACAACGCCCTCTCTCGGCGGGCCGAATTGCCAGGGATGGCCCCGCGCCTCTAGCAGTGACGCCATCGAAACCTCGCCGGGTTGCGCGATATTGATCACGGGCGGCAGGTCGGCGCCCGCCGCCGCCAGATTTAGCAGCCTTTGCAACACCCCGGCCAGGGTCCGCGGCCCGATATAGGACCGGACCGGCCCCCCATCCTGCCCCGGCACAGGGTCAAGCAGCGCCGGCTTCCCATCAATCAGCCCCCCCAACAGCGCATCGGCCCCCGCGACATTGCCCAGCCGCAAAATCACCGCATCGGGGCAGATAGCGCGCACCTGCGCCTCTGCCGCCATCTTTGACCGGCCATAGGGCGAAGGCGGGGCCAGTATCTGATCTTCGGTCATATCCATCATGCCACCCGGGTAGACCGCCGCCGAAGAGACATGCAGCAACCGCGCCCCGGCGCGTCGGGCTGCAAGGGCAACCTCGGCTGCAATGCCGGGGTTCTCATCCGGCGGCCTGCGCGTCACCCCTGCCAGATCCAGCACCGGCCCCGGACCCAGCGCCGGCGCCGGGCTGACGCCAATATCCCAATCAGCCCGGCGCAGATAACGCAGAGGCAAACCGTCCCCGGTCGTCTCGCCAGCAACATGTTGCATCAGCCGCCCCAACCGACCGCTGGCCCCCAGAATCGTCGCGGTCGCCTCAGACATCGGCCTCAAGCCGCACCCGCATTTCGCGCAGCACCGGAAACAGCGCACGCACCCGATCCACCCCCAGCGACTGAACAACTTCGCTGATCAAAGGCGCCACCGACTGCACCGCCGCATCGCGCGCGGCCCGACCTGCCGGGCTGATCGCCACGAATTTCTGCCGCGCATCGTCCCAGTCCGGGCGAATATGGATATGCCCGGCCCATTCCAGCTTGGTCAGCGTGTTGGTCATCGCCCCGCGCGTCACATGGAACGACCGCGCCAGTTGCGCCGGGGTCCGCTCTTCGTTGATCCGCGCCAGATGGTTCAGCACGCCGAAATGCGAAATCTCCATCCCCTTGGGCAGCGCCTTTGAGATACGGTTGCGGGCAAGCTGATCGGCCATGAACAGCTCACCAAACAGGGCGATGGCGATTTCCTCGGGCTTGTCCATCAGGGCCCCTCGAAATGGCGATCATGCGACAGTGAGGCCACCCGGCCGCGCGCCCGCGACACCTCGGCCAGATCCAGATCGACCAGAGTCACCCCGGGGTCGCTGCCACCATCCGCCAGTATCTCGCCCCAAGGTGCGACGGCCAGCGAATGCCCATAG
>CALLZQ010000171.1 GCA_937858255.1 uncultured Tabrizicola sp. | reverse complement strand
GGTGGTCACGGCGCTGGCCGTCTTGTCGGTGGTGGTATTGCCGGCCAGATCAAAGGTCGTCGTATGGGTGCGATTATCTGCCGTGACTGTCTCGATGGCCTTTTCCCGCAACGTGCCGTTGCGGTTTGTCACCGTGGTGGTTTCCGTCCGCGCCCCGCCGGCCAGATTGCTGACGGCAAAGCTCTCGGTCCGGTCATAGAGGCCGTCGCCGTCGAAATCGTCCTTGGTGGTGCGCGTCAGCCCATTGGCGGAAATCGTCTGCAAGCGGCTGTGCAGAACCGTGCCATTCTCGGCCAGATCGGCGATGGTCAGGCTGCGGCTGCCATCGGCATTGGTCTGGCGGATCTCGCGCTGTTCATCGCCGCCGCCGCCATCCGCATCCCGCAGCACCGTCACCGTCTTGCCATCGACCGAAGTCACGGTATCGACCTGCCCCTGCACCAATGTGCTGGAGAGTACGCTGCCCTGCCGGTCTACCCGAGACTCGGTCTTGACCCCTGCCCCGTCAACACTGGTGGTGAGGGTCTGCAGGCGGTCATAACCCCCGTCCCCGTCATCGTCATAGCTGTTGGTCCCCTGTGTGCCCGCCGCATTGGTCACGGCCCGCAGGATATAGCTGATCTCGCCATCTGCCCCGTAGGCCTTGGCCGTCAGCGTGCGGTTGCCCGCGCCATCGACCGATACCGTCTGATCGACCTTGTGCCCTTCGGCCTCGGCCGCCAGAACCGTGCTGGCACTGATTCCGGTCGATCCATCAGATTTCTTGTAGGTCGACTGCGAAACGATGCGCGAGCCATCGGGCAGCACCACCTCGGTACCATCTTCCTTCAGCGAAAGTTCGGTGATGCCGAAATAGGCCAGCGTTTGCACCGTGGTCGAGCCATCGGGATTGGTCACCAGCAGTTTGAACTTGCTGAACTCTGCATCGGCCGAGGTCAGCTTGCCATCGGCATTGGCATCAAAGGCGGTGCGCAGCGCATCCATATCGCTGCTCGCCTCGGGCGCCCATTCGGTAAAGACATATTGTCGCTGTTCCGTCAGCGCGTTGCGCCCGTCGGGGTCGTAGAACAACACCGCATCACCCGCCGCCGCCCAGGCCGAGCGGTGCAGCAAGCCGTTGCCCGTGGCATCGACAAAGATCGAGGAACTGTCCATCTCTTCGATCTGGACGCCATCACCTTCGAGATCGAGGATGATCGGCTGCGGCCCGACCCGGTTGGGATCGGTTGAGACGCTGGTGCTGCCGGTGCTTCGGGGGGTGGTCGTCGTGCCGCCCCCATAATATGTCGGCGCATTCGGATTACCGGGATTGTTGCCGGTATTGGTATAGCCGGTGTTGGTTCCCCCAGTGCTGGTTCCCCCAGTGCTGGTTCCCCCGGTGCGGGTGCCGCCAGAGCTGCTGCCACCATAACTGGAATTGCCGGAGCTGCCGCCATAGCTATACCCCCCGGCACCATATCCACCATAGCTATACCCACCATATGCATGGCTGCCGGAAGACGAACTGCCAGAGGACGAGCTGCCGGAGGACGAGCTGCTGGAATCGCTCCGGTCCGAACTGCTGTCGGAGGAAGAAGAGCTTTCTGAATCATCGTTCAGAACCCGCTGAACATTGGTCCGCGGATCGGCCCAATGATTGCCCCAGTCATTCCCTGTCGAGGAGTAACCCCCATCGGCCACGCTTACGTCATGGACCGAGACCGGCGTATAAGTCCCGCCTGAGGTGCGAACAAAGGTCGTTTCGGTGACGACCTGGCTGTGATCCGCTTTCGTCACAAAAGTGATGCTTGAATCTTTATTCACGCGGGTCGCAACCACTTCGTCGCGCGAACTCTCCAACTTTGTCGATTCGGTTTCGAACCCAAATGCTCCGGCAAGTGAAGGCATCTGCCTCACGACACCCGCAACAACATTGTCACCAACAGTCTGAAGAAGAGCCGTCCAGCTATCGGTAGCCTTGTCCCCCGCCTGCATATAGGCAGGATGGATTGAATCCTCAATTACCCCCTGATCATCGGACGAGTTATGCACACGCACCCCGCCCGCGACATAGGTGTGCAGGTCTTCGACCTCGAAGTTATAGGTCTGCCATCCGTCAACTGCTGCATGTTTCAGGGCCGCATTGCCGGCAACCATGCCTACCGCTTGCGCCTGTTCGAAGAGATGCGCCGTTTCTGCGCTGTAGACGATCCGCTCGGCAGTGACCTCGGTCAGTTCGCCGGAGGCAAGGACAACCGTCGCTTTGCCGTTTTCGAGCATTTCCTCAATCGTCGGGAAGTTGCCGAAGCGGTCAAGGAAATGGTGGCCGGGGGTAGCGATCAGTTCTTTCGCCTCGCCGCCATCCACCCAAGTCAGCTTGACCCATTCCTCCGTGGTGTTCCGATAAAGCCGCACCACGCGGCGCGGGACCAAGGCCCCTCGGCCAAGATCGGCAGCGGGGTCAAAGGCCAGAACCATGTCGCCAACGCGGATCTCGGAGATCGGGCGGGTTTCGGTGAGGGAGATGGTGATGGGGGTGTGGGCGGGGAAGCACCAGGGAGGTACCGGGAGCCCTTCGGCTTCCCAGAGGGACAAGTCTGGACTTGGCAAAGAAATGATCGTCTCAATGGGGTGTGAGCCCGGAATACCGCCTTGCCTGGCTATTTCATAACGCCAGTCATATGTGCTTAACCCTGCTGCCTTTGCAACATTATCCACAAAAATTACGCAGTTTTGGGTAATCAGCCCGTAGTTATTTTTTCCAAGATTACTATTTATATAGTCTAACGCTGCTTGGTAGTTTGCAGATGGGACAGTGTAGGTTATTGATACAGAGGGTCCGATGGCAGGTTTGTTATTGTTTAAAGGATCTGGCTCTCCAGGATCTGGTCTGGGCCGAATCAGCCCATCATTCGGGCCAGCAGTGCCCGTAAATAACCCGCCATAAGATGACTGATCCCATTGCTGTTCATAGGTTATGGAGCCAAGTGTAATGGAAACATGCCCTATCCAGCTGCTGTCGTATGCGTTTATAGTGATATTGCGTGTCTCAGTCATGACCGATCTCCCTCAAAAATAATATAACTATAGCCATCACATTGCTCGCCGCGCCATCTTATTGAATTGCGACCCCCATCGGTCAGAGCATTAAGCCAAGGCCTGTGATCGCCTATATCAATCCAAGTAAGCCACTCAAGTTGCGATGATGGCAATTCACGATAATTCGAAGGCCTACGCGTCAATAGCCTATCTTGATTATTTAGATCAAGATAAGGTGAAACATCCGGAACCGGCCCGTAGAAGAATATGATCACTTTCGGCTTTTTTGTATCAAGATTGGCTTGATATGTGCCAGGGACGCTGTATGGGTCCAACGACTTGAAGTTCAAAGGAAGAGTGCAATCCCCTGGCCAATCGTAAAGATATTCATCCGGAATATTGGAGAACTGGTGCCCGAGTTGTCGGTAACCTGTTATATCGCCAAGTCTCACCAAACTAAGACCATCTTCACCCTGATCGACGATGGCCCTTTGAACGATAGCAGGGAACAACGCTATCGATGCCATGCGGCTTTCTTGATAAAGGCCATAGATAATATAGACGAGGAACGCGCCGATAGCGCCCAATATTGACATTGGAACAAAGAACCACGGGGAACATATAATACTTGCTAAGTTTTTCACGCAGCGACCCTCCGTTCATTGCCAACTTCGCTCGTAGTTAACTCGCCAGGGGCAAGGACGACAGTCGCGCGGCCATCTTCAAACATTTTCTCATTCGTCGGGAAATGACCGAATCGATAAATGAAATGATGGCCCGGTGTGGCGATCAGTTCTTTCGCCTCGCCGCCCTCAATCCACGTTGGCTTTCCCCATTCATCCGTGGTATTCCGATACAGCCGCACCACCTTGCGCGGGACAAGTGCGCCTCGCCCACGGTCGGCAGCAGGGTCAAAGGCCAGAACCGTGTCGCCAACGCGGATCTCGGAGATGGCGCGGGTTTCGCTGAGGGAGATGGAGATGGGGGTGTGAGCGGGGAAGCAGCCTGAAGGATCAATGCCTACAAAATTCCCTTGGGAATCGTAGACTGGTTCATACAATGGGCTAAGTTTTATTGGATCGACACCAAGGTTTGCTAGATATCCTGGAGGATAGGAAACATTGGTGGTTATCCCGCCATTCAATGCGACTTGGGAGCCAGAGATACCTACATGATACCCCGGGACACCATATACACCAGAAACGCCATCGTCTACTGCGTTGAAAAAACCCAATATCGAACGGACCCATCCCGGAGTTGATTTTCCCCAACCTTCGACTGGTGACGAAACTACCGTTCCGTCGAAGTTGTCGAGAGGGGTCACTCTAATCTCTCCAACCCAATCCTCGATGCCGATTATGCTCCCAGTTGTAACTGTAACCACTGAGGCTGTGTATCCGCCACCAATAGGCACGGTCTCACGCACTGACATTCCTCTTACGGGGTCGTAATATTCGAGCGATACCGTGCCCGGAGGATTGTAGCCGACCGCACCTCCGGGTCCATAGATGGAAATCGAAACATCAACTGGGCCTGTCCCGGCTATTGAAAAGTAAGCGGTTTGTCCGCCAAAAACACTCTGATTTTCGTTACCCATTTTTCAGAATTCCTTTATCTTGGCCCAAGACTCAAGTTGTAATTTATTTTTAGGTACATGACGCCCGCTGAAACACTGAGAAGTATCAGCACCAGAAAGATACGCACTATACGGGACCCCATCTTGGAGTTCACATTTCGATCTACTATAATCTCAAACCACTTTTCTATTAGGCGGGTGAATGCAGTCATTGGCACCTCAGTATCATAGCGCAAACTTTTACGAGACAGCCCGTTCCGCCATTCCACATCCAACGACCCGCACTCAAGAGAATATGTGAGATGGTTAATCTCCTCATGCTTTTCAGATTGCCACAATTATCGACTACCAAGGTGATATCAATCTCTCTACGGTATTGGAATGATAATATTCATCCTGATCCTGTTTTCTGCTAAAAAACTCACAAATCATAACCAACCCATCGAAGGGAAGGTTCAAGATATCTCTGAGACTATCAAGTCGCATCTGTTAACCACAATATTGGGAACCAGTTACAGGTCTACCCTCCCCCAAGCATTGCGATCTTCACACATGCTCGCCATATCTATCGCGATGAATATCGCGATAGATTAAGCGTAATGCTCATCGGCTTGGGAGTATCCGGGTGTTTCCTGTTACCACCGGCGTCCGCTGACGCCGCTGCGCGTTTCACAATCCTGTCAAATGCATCAATGACGCAGCCGGATATTCTGTCAAATGATTAAATTTTTCGCGCGCGAATTTTTCTTGTTGACACAACCCATGCGAAAGCAATTGCCAGCCGCCGCATCGCAGATGGAAACCCGCCGCGCGTTGCGGGCAAGTAGGGTGCGATCAACAATACAAGGTGAGCTGGCGCACCCAGCACGATTCGAACGTGCGGCCTTTGCCTTCGGAGGGCAACGCTCTATCCAGCTGAGCTATGGGTGCGTTGGCCTTGCTATAGCGGCAAGGCGCGGTGACTGCAACAAGGGTTTACGCGAAAAGATCGTGGCAAAGCTCCAGCGCGGACACCAGCGCATCGACCTCGACCTCGGTGTTGTACATCCCGAACGAGGCGCGGCAGGTTGCCCCCACGCCCATATGTTCCATCAGTGGCATCGCGCAATGGGTGCCGGCCCGCACCGCAACGCCGCGTTTATCCAGCACGGTCGAGATGTCGTGGGCATGGGCCGCCCCCTCGAGCGTAAAGCTGAAGATCGCCCCCTTGCCTGCCGAATTTCCCTGAATGTTCAGCCAGTTCAGGCCCGAAAGCCGCGCTTGGGCATAGTCGCGCAATCGCCGCTCATGCGCGGCGATTTGGTCCATCCCGATCTCCATCAGGAAGGTCAGCGCCGCCCCAAGGCCGATTTGCTGAACGATGCCAGGCGTCCCGGCCTCGAATTTCATCGGCGCATCGTTATAGCTGACCGCGTCGCGCGTGACCTCGCGGATCATGTCGCCGCCGCCGAGGAAAGGGCGCATTTCGGCCATCCGCTCGGGCCGGATATAGATCGCGCCCGAGCCGCTGGGACCGTAGAGCTTATGCCCGGTAATCGCAAAAAAATCGCAGCCGATCGCCTGTACATCCACCGGCATATGCACCGCCGATTGCGAACCGTCGACCAAGACCGGCACGCCCTTGGCCTGCGCGCCCCGGCAGATCGCGGCCACATCGACCACGCTGCCCAGCACATTCGACATCTGCGTCACCGCGACCAGTCGGGTGCGCGGCCCGATGGCGTCAATCACCGCCTGCGGGTCCAGATCGCCCTTTGCATCGCAGTCGACCCATTTCAGCACCACGCCCTGCCGTTCACGCAGGAAATGCCAGGGCACGATATTGGCGTGATGCTCCATCACGCTCAGCACCACCTCATCGCCCGGTTGCAGGCGCGGCGCGGCCCAGGCATAGGAAATCAGGTTGATCCCCTCGGTCGTGCCGGTGGTAAAGACGATGTTATCCTCGGAGGGCGCGTTCAGGAACCGGGCGATGATCCCGCGCACCGATTCATATTTGTCGGTGGCGAGGTTGGACAGGAAATGCAGCCCGCGATGCACATTGGCATATTCCATCGAATAGGCGGTATTCATCGCCTCGATCACCGCGCGCGGTTTCTGCGCGCTGGCGCCGTTGTCCAGATAGACCAGCGGCTTGCCGTTCACCTGACGCGACAGGATCGGGAATTCGGCACGGATCGCCTGAATATCATACATGCTCATCCCCTCTCAGATCAGTGACGGCAACAAGAACAGCCACAGGATCACCCCAAGGCCAAGGAAGACCCCCATGATCCCGAAGAAAGTGGTGCGTGCCGAGGCAAAGCCATGCAATTCGGCGACAAAATGGCTGAGCAGCCACAGAAACACCCCGACCGAGGCCATGCCGACCACACTGGCCAGTGGTGGCAGGATCACCTGAACCACGATTTGCAACACTTGCAGCACCAGCAGGATGAATTGCAGCCAGACCATCAGGATCAGCGCATCCTCAAACCGCCCCTGCCCGCCGAACCAGCGGCCGATCCAGTAGACCGCCTGAACCGAGGCGACCATCAGCCCGGCCTGTACCAGTGCGGTGGTAAAGGGCGCCGGCGGCGTGCCGCCGAATTCGGTCATCGTCTGGGCCGGCATCAAGGAAAAGGCGACATGGGCCAACAGCGCCGAACAAACCGCCGTCAGCGCCAAGGCAACCCAGCGCGCCCTATTGGGCAGGTCGGCCCGCATTACCATGCGCGCGCCCTCGCGCGGGCGTTGCAGGGTAAAGCGCGCCAGTTCCAAAAGATGCGGCAGCGACAGGTTCATGGCCGTTCCGCCTCGATCAGCATGTTCACCCACAGATAGAGAAAGGCGGCGGCGGCCAGCAGATTAACCATCACCAGCGCCGGCGACGGGCCGATCATGCCGGCCACCATACCTTGCAGCAGCATCAGCGGGCTGACGGTTGCCAAGGCCCAGAACAGCGCCACCCGCGCCCCGTACCACGTCCCCTGCCCGCCCATGGCCCGCGCCACCAGCCGGCTGAGGGCCGCAAGCGCATACCACAGCGGAATGGTCGCCAGCACCGCCAGCGCATTGGCAAAGATGCGCGGGAAGGCCGAGCCGTCGCCCGCCTCAAACGCCGCCCGCGCCGCACCCGGCCATTGCCCGACAAAGGCCACGATCAGGAACACCAAGAGCAGCGAAAAGGCAAAGGGCTCGGACCGCCCCCGCTCCAGATGCCGGCGCAGCCCCGCGCGGGGGCGACGCCAGCTAGAGACGATCTCGGTGGTGACCGACATGCCCCTACCCCGAGTGCCGGTTCAGCCAGGCTTCAAGGCGGCTGCGAATATCCTCGGCAATCGCCTCATCCTCAATCTCACCAATGGCTTCGGCAAGGAAGGCGAGAACCAAAAGCGCCGTCGCCGCCGCCCGGGGCACCCCGCGCGAGCAGAGGTAGAACAGGGCGGTTTCGTCAATCGCGCCCGAGGTCGAGCCGTGCGAGCACTGCACATCATCGGCGTAGATCTCGAGTTCCGGCTTGGCGAGGAACTGGCTGTCACCGTCAAGCAAGAGCGATTGGCTGATCTGATAGCCATCGGTCTTTTGTGCGCCCGGTTTCACCAGGATTTTCCCCTGAAACACCCCCAAGGCGCCGTTTTTCAACACCTTTTTGAACACCTGCCGGCTCTCGCAGCGCAGGGCGTCATGGGTGATGAACACCGTATCGTCATGGTGGAAATCGCCATCCCCCACCGCCGCCCCGGCAATATGGGCCACCGCATCGTCACCTACCAGTTCCAGCACGGCCTCATTGCGGGTCAGCCGGCCATTGGCCGTCAGGGTAAAGGATTTGAACAGCGCCTCAGCCCCGATCCGGGCAAAGATATGGGTATTCGCCCGGCGCTGATGATCGCGGCCCTGCGCGCGGATGTGGTGGAAACGGGCACCATCGGCAACCTCAACCTCCATCACCTTGGTAAAGCGTGCCGCCGCCGGACCATTTTCCAGAACCGTCAGCTCGGCGCCCTTTTCCAGCCTGATGCAATGGTGAAGGATCGCATCAGAAGCCTCTGAATTATGGATATAAATCAGGGAAACTGGCTTGGCGGCCTTGCCCGTGACACGGATCAAGACGCCATCGCTGGCAAAGGCGGTGTTCAGTGCCGCCATCGGCCGGGCGACGGGCACCTGCCCCCGCGCCTCCAGCACGCCATAGATCTCGCGCGCCCAGTGCAGATCCTCGGCGCCAACCTCAGCCAGCCGCAGGATTTCAACCCCTGCCATCGCCAGATCATCCGACTGCGCGGCATCAAAGACGCCGTCAACGAACACCAGTTTCAGCCGGTCAATCCCGTCAAACACCGGCGTCTCATCGCCGGCATCAAAGGTGGCGGCCAACGGCGCCTCGGGCGCGGTCAGGCTGGAAGGGTCGGTATAGCGCCAATATTCATCCCGCTTGACCGGCGCGCCCATGGCCGTGAGTCGCGACAGCGCCTCGGCCCGGGCCTTG
>CALLZQ010000170.1 GCA_937858255.1 uncultured Tabrizicola sp. | reverse complement strand
CCGTGATAAGGCCAATATGCCGGGCAGCCAGCGCGAAGTGCAGAATGCCGAAGAAGAGGGCGTTGATTTCGTTTGGCTTTCAGCACCCAAGGGTTTCACCGGCAGCGCGGCGGTCGAGGGCGTGATGGTACAAAAGATGCGCCTTGGTGCCCCGGATGCAACCGGTCGGCAATCACCCGAGGTGATCGAAGGCGCGGATTATGTCGAGCCGGCTGATCTGGTGGTGCAGGCCCTTGGGTTTGAGCCCGAGGCGATCCCGACGCTCTGGGGTGTGCCGGAACTGGCGGTCACGCGCTGGGGCACGATCAAGGCCGATTTCCGCAGCCATGCGACCAGCCTGCCGGGCGTCTATGCGGTGGGCGATATCGTGCGCGGGGCCTCTCTTGTCGTCTGGGCGATCCGCGATGGCCGTGAGGCGGGCGAGTCGATTGCCGCTTACCTGAAACAGGCCGAGGTCGTCGCCGCCGAATAACCCATGTCGGGCCCGGTCAGATCCGGGCCTTGCCAAGCACCGCAGAAAGGTCAGCCTGACTGACCTTGGGGAAGGAAAGAGTCGATGCGCCAGATGCTTGTTGCGGCCGCTCTCTTGCTGCCAGCCCCGGTCCTTGCCGGGTCTTTCGCGCCCCCCGCAGGGTGTGAAACCTTTCTGACTGTGCAATCGCGCCAGTGCCGCGTCTCGAACCATTACAAATGCAGCGCCGATGCGCCGGGCGATCAGTGGCGGGCCGATTTCGATCAGCAGGGGCCGTTCTTCCTCAGCCGGATCGACAGTGAGGCGCAATGGGTCGAGAGTTTCGACCTGGGCGCCACGGTAGATCGTCAGACGCTGGAGCCGGGGGCATCGGATCCCGCCAGCTTTTCCGAATTGCTGACCACGCAGATCGACACTTTCGCCTTTGGCCTGTCGCATGGCGACGGTTCGCGCACCCGGGTGAACGGGTTCGACCGGCTGACCGGGCGCCAGTTCACCATTGACGGTATCGTGCTGGCGGAAACCGAGTTCGAATTCACCGAGGCGGATGAGGCGGGCAACATCCTGCGCCAGTCGCGTGGCAATGAATATATCCACCCGGAGTGGCGGATGTTCTTTGCCGGCCCCTCGGAATGGAATGGCGGCGAGGGGGAGTATCTGCCGATGGATGGCAGCCCGGTGCAGTTCATCTTTCCGGGTGAGGCAGGCTTTGCCGCGACCCAGCCGCTGTTTGACTGCGATCCCTTGATGACGCGGGCGGCGCCCGATGCCACGATCCTGCCGGCGGTGCTGAAATGAGTGCGCCGGTGATCGAAACACGGCAAGGCGGATGCCTCTGCGGCGCGGTCCGGTTCAAGGCCGGGCTGACCAAGCGCGAATTCGGCGTCTGTCATTGCGAGATGTGCCGCCGCTGGACCGGCTCGGCCCTTCTCGGTATGACCGTGCCCGAGGGCAATGTCACCTGGACCGGCGCCGAACATATCGCCAGCCGTCAGACCAGCCCCTGGGCCATGCGTGCCTGGTGTCGCGAGTGCGGGTCGAACCTGTACTTCAAGGTAACGGCGCAAAGCGAATGGTCCGGCAATGTCGAACTGCCCATCGGTCTGTTTGACGATGCCAGCGGTCTGACCATGACCAATGAGATTTACATCGACCACAAGCCCGACAGCTATGCCTATGCGGGTGAGGGCCGGAAACTGATGACCCGGCAGGACTGTATCGACAAGTTCAGCCTGCTTGGAACCGCGTGAAAGGGAACATGCCATGACGATCTATGATGATGCCTGGGTCAAGGCCGAAGAAGCCAAGCGCGCGTGGCTGGATGCCAACGGTCTGTACAAGACCGAGGACGAACATGCCTCTTGTGGCGTGGGTCTGGTGGTGTCGATTTCCGGCAAGCCGAGCCGCAAGGTGGTTGAGAACGGGATCAACGCGCTAAAGGCGGTGTGGCACCGTGGCGCGGTCGATGCCGATGGCAAGACCGGCGATGGCGCGGGTATCCATGTGCAGATCCCGGTCAAGTTCTTCTATGACGTGATCCGCCGCACGGGACACGAGCCGGATATGAACAAGCTGGTCGCCGTCGGTCAGGTGTTCCTGCCGCGCACGGACTTCGGCGCGCAAGAGCGTTGCCGGACGATCGTCGAGACCGAAGTGCTGCGGATGGGCCACTACATCTACGGCTGGCGCCATGTGCCGGTGAATGTGGAGGTGCTGGGCGACAAGGCCAATGCGACCCGGCCCGAGATCGAGCAGATCCTGATCCGTTGTGACAAGGACATCGACCAAGAGGCGTTTGAGCGCGAGTTGTACATCATCCGTCGCCGCATCGAAAAGGCGGCGGTGGCGGCGCAGATTCAGGGTCTGTATCTGTGCAGCCTGTCGTGCCGTTCGATCATCTACAAGGGGATGATGCTGGCCGAGCAGGTCGCGACCTTCTACCCAGATCTGCTGGATGAGCGGTTTGAATCCTCATTCGCCATCTACCACCAGCGCTATTCGACCAACACCTTCCCGCAGTGGTGGCTGGCGCAGCCCTTCCGTATGCTGGCCCATAACGGCGAGATCAACACGCTGAAGGGCAACGTCAACTGGATGCGCAGCCATGAGATCCGCATGGCCTCGAACAACTTTGGCGAGGCGGCGGAGGATATCAAACCGATCATCTCGGCAGGGTCTTCGGACTCGGCGGCGCTGGATGCGGTGTTTGAGGTGCTGGTCCGCTCGGGCCGTTCGGCGCCGATGGCCAAGACCATGCTGGTACCCGAGGCCTGGTCCAAGAACACGGGTGAGATGCCGCAGGCCTGGGCGGATATGTATGCCTATTGCAACGCGGTGATGGAGCCGTGGGATGGTCCGGCGGCCTTGGCGATGACTGACGGTCGCTGGGTCTGCGGCGGGCTGGACCGCAACGGGCTGCGGCCGATGCGCTTTGTG
>CALLZQ010000169.1 GCA_937858255.1 uncultured Tabrizicola sp. | reverse complement strand
TGATGATCAACGGCGCGCCGCAAACGCCCGAGGGTCAGTTCTGCGGCGGCTCGATGCTCTTGGACCGTTGGGTGCTGACGGCGGCGCATTGCGTGCATATGTCGGACAAGGATGGCAACTGGGGCGATATTCCGGCGCAGGCCATCTCGGTCTTTGTCGGATCGAACACGCTGGCGCCGGGTCAGGGCGATCTGGTCCCGGTCGAAAAGATCATCCGCCACCAGAACTATGTCGGCTGGGAATTCGACCATGACATCGCGCTGATCAAGCTGGCCCGCGCGCCGAATGCCCGCTACTCGACCATCAAGGTGCCGGATGCCGAATTCGGCGACATGCTGGATCAGCCGGGTGTGACCACCATCGTCACCGGCTGGGGCCTGACCGATGGCGGCGGCCGCCCGGAAACCCTGCGTCAGGCAGAGATCCAGATGCTCGACCGTGACCTGTGCAATCAGGCCATGCTCGAGGCGCGGGCCGAAGAGGCGGTCAAGGGCTTTGGCTATGCCGTGGGCGCCTTTGGCATCAAGGAGGACGACGCCTATGCCCTGTGGGACCAACTGGTCGCCAAGGCGCCGATCCCGATGAGCGGCAATATGCTCTGCTCGGGCACCTATGAGGGCGGCAAGACCGCTTGTTCGGGTGACTCGGGCGGGCCGCTGGTCGTGCCGCTGACCGATGGCAGCTATATTCAGGCGGGCGTCGTGTCCTGGGGTCTGGCGGCGGCCAATGGCGAGGGCTGCGAGGAAACCGCGCTGTTCTCGGCCTATACCCGGGTGTCGAACTTCCTGCCCTGGCTCGAACAGACCATCGGGCAGAACTGATCCCATCAGATCTGACAGGAGGGGCCCGCCGGAAACGGCGGGCTCTTTCCTTTACCGGGTGTCCCCCCCGCGTTAACCCGGCCTTAACCCTGACGGGCAAAGTTCGGGGAATGCGCTGGATATTCCTCCCCCTCTGCCTGTTCTTGACCGCCTGCGGGGCGCAGCCCGCCCCACAATTCATCGGCGCGACCCGGACAGATGTGACCCGCGACGGGCGGGGGTATACCGTCTTTCAAAAAGACAACCGGGTAGAGGTGATCCGCCTTGGCTATGCCCGCCCGGGGGAGCATCAGGCGATCCGGGCCACAATGATCTCGCTGATCCCGCAGGTGACGGGCTGCGCGCTGGTCGAGTCAAGTTTGCAGGGCGACAGCGGTGAGATGCGGGGCAGGCTGCGCTGTCCGAAGAACCGCCGGTGATCCGGGGCTAAAACGAAAAAGGCGGGCCATGGCCCGCCGTTGGTCTTGCCGCAGGGGCGCTGGTTCCCCCCGTGGATCAGTTGGTCAGCAGATAATAGCTGTTCTTTTCATCGCCTTTGTTCTGGACGGTGACATAGAAATACCCGTTCTCGGCAGGCACGAAATCGCACATCATCTTGTCCGAGGCCGAAACATCAACGCAGATCGTGTTACCATTGGCATCGGCGATCTGCACATCAAGGTTGCTGTCGCCATCGCCGATCACGGCGACCTCGGATTGCGCGCTGCCGTAGAACGGCACCTCCCAGACATCGGTCAGGCCGCCGGGCAGTCGTGACATGCGCTGAATGGCGCCGCCGACGCGGCCACGGGCGCCCTCGACTTCGGCATCCTCGATCAATGACAACAACAGGTCGTCGTCTTGGGCAAACTCTCGCGCCGTGGCCAGCATGACATTGGCATCAGCCGGGCCGCTGCCTGCCTCGGCCTCGGCGCCGACATCGGCTGTACTGCCGCCCTTGCGTTCCAGTCGGATCTCGGTCCCCGTTTGCAAAGTGACCGAGGCAGCCAGACGCGCGGCGGTCAGGACGGTCAGGGCATCCTTGTTCGCAAGGCCAAGCGCATAGAGGTCTTGCGCCATGGCAAAGTCCCGGGCGCCGCCGGGCGCGGCCCCGCCTTGGGCCAAGAGATTGGGCGCGGGCGGGGTCTCGGCCCCGAGGGGAAGGGCGATCCGGCCGGCGATCAGGGTGGGGACAAGCGGATAACGCATCTGGAAATGACCCATCGGGCAGGTTGAGGACGACTGCCCCGACTGTGCCACCCTTGTCCCGCCATGGGAAGCAGGACAAGGGTGACGAATGCTGTCACCTGGCCCGCGTTGCCGGGTGAATTGCAACCGGCGCCGAAATCGGCTTTTCTGCCGGCTTGATAAAGGATGGCCCAAGCATGAACACCCGCGAGATTCTGGACCGGCTGATTGCCTTTGATACGGTCAGCGCGCGGCCCAATATGGCCTTGATGCTCTGGGTGCGGGATTTGCTGCAAGGGGCGGGGATCGAGGCGGTGCTGATCCCCGATGCGACGGGGCACAAGGCCAATCTTTTTGCCACCGTTGGGCCTGCCGGCATGGGCGGCGTGATGCTGTCGGGTCATACCGATGTCGTCCCGGTCGAGGGGCAGCACTGGACAGTGCCCCCCTTTGCCCTGACGACGCGCGACGGGCGGCTTTATGGCCGTGGTACCACCGATATGAAGGGGTTCTGCGCCGCTGCCATCGCGGCGATGCTGGCAGCGGCGCGCCGTCCCCTGCGCACACCGCTGCATCTGGCGCTGTCGCATGACGAAGAGGTGGGCTGTCTGGGGGTGCGCTCGCTGATTGCGATGCTGGAGGCCGCGCCGCAGCGCCCGGCGATGTGTATCGTGGGCGAGCCGACGAATATGGCCGTGGCGACGGGGCACAAGGGCAAGGTTGCGCTGCGGGGACGCTGCACCGGGCGTGAGGGGCATTCGGCGCTGGCGCCTCTGGCGCTGAACGCGCTGCATCTGGCGGGCGATTTCCTTGGTGTTCTGCGCGAGGGGCAGGCGCGCGTGGCGCGCGAGGGGCGGCGTGATGGCGATTATGACGTGCCCTATACCACGCTGCACGCCGGGGTGATGCAGGGTGGCGTGC
>CALLZQ010000168.1 GCA_937858255.1 uncultured Tabrizicola sp. | reverse complement strand
GCCTTGATATTGGAGCCAAGACCCCGGCCGAGATTGCCGTCTCGGTCATGGCACAGATCACCCAGCGGCTGAGGCAGGGCTGATGTGGTTCGGTGAGGTGGCGCTGGCCGAGGCAGAGGGCGCGATCCTGGCCCATTCGGTGATCGAGGGGGGCGGGCGCTTTCGCAAGGGGATGGTGCTGGGCGCGGCCGAGATCGCGGCGCTGGCAGCGGCGGGGGGGGCGGATGTGGGGGGGGCGCGGGCTGGAGCGGGGGGTGGGGCCGAGGAGGCGGCGGCAACCCGGCTGGCAGTGGCGTTGGTACCTGACCCCGGCGGGGCGGGCCTGACGCTCTCGACCGCCTTTACCGGGCGGGTCAATCTGAATGCCACAGGCCCGGGTATCGCCGAGATCGACGTGGCGGCGGTCCATGCGCTGAACCGGATCGATCCGGCGATTACCCTTGCGACCCTTGCGCCCTGGACACGGGTGGAAAAGGGGCTCTTGGTCGGGACGGTCAAGATCATCTCTTACGCGGTGCCAGAGATGGCCCTGGCCCGGGCTTGCGATCTGGCCCGCGCTGCGATCCGAATCCGGCCGGTCGCCCTGCGCGAGGCCAGCCTGATCCTGACCGAGGTGCCCGGCCTGCCGGAAAAGCTGAATGAAAAGGGCCGGGCCGCGATTGCCGCGCGGCTGGCGGCACTGGGGATGCGGCTGGTGCATCACTGCACGGTTGCACATGACGAAGCGGCAATTGCGACGGCGCTGACCGACGCCCCGGGCGATCTGGTGATGATCCTGACCGGTTCGGCGACCTCTGATCTATACGACACCGCGCCGCAGGCCCTGCGCCGCGCCGGGGGGCGCGTTGCCCGCTTTGGCATGCCGGTCGATCCGGGAAACCTGCTGTTTCACGGCCATCTGGGGCCGCGACCGGTGATTGGCCTGCCGGGATGTGCCCGCAGCCCGGCGCTGAACGGTGCCGATTGGGTGCTGGAGCGGATCGCCTGCGGCCTGACAGTGACCGATGAGGACATCGCCGGCATGGGTGTCGGCGGGTTGTTGAAGGAAATCCCGCTGCGCCCGCAGCCGCGCGAACGCCGCTAGGGGCAGAGGCAGACGCACACCAAAGAGCGCCGCGCGCAAAATTCTTGCAAGAATTTTGCCCGGATTTTTCAAAAAAAAACCGGGCGCTTCCCTTTGCCGGGGTCAGCCGTCGTTCCGCTGGCCCGCCACGATCTGCCGCATCCCGTCGAGCGGCACATAACCGCGCACCATGGTCTGATCGATGACGAAGGCAGGGGTGCCGTTGATTTCCATAAGACTGGCCAGACGGTGATTTTCCTCGATCACCGCCGCCACCTCGGGCGATTTCATCCGGGCGCTGACGGCCTCGGCATCATGGCCCAGATCGGCGGCCAGCCGGGCGAGCGTCTCGGGCGTCACATCGCCGCGCAGGCCCATCAGCGCATCATGCGCGGCCTTGTAGGCATCATTGCCGAAAAGCTGATGCACGGCGATGGCGAATTGGCTCGACAGGGTCGATTGCTCGCCCAGGATCGGGAATTCCTTCAGCACGAAGCGGATATTGCCGTCGCTCTTGATCAGTTCCTCGACATCGGCATAGGCCTTGCGGCAATAGCCGCAGCGGTAGTCCATGAATTCGACGAGGGTGATATCGCCCTCAAGATTGCCACCGGCCCAGTCGGCGGGGTTGCGATAGATCGCATCGCCATTGTCGATCAGCATCTGGATATCGCGCTCGGCGGCGGCCACCTCTTGCTTGCCCTGCAACACATCCATTGCCTCGATCAGCACTTCGGGATGGTCGAGCAAATAGGCCCGCACCTCGGCCCGGAATGCCTCGCGTTCGGCCTCGCTCATCTCGGCACTCGCGGGCAGCGCGGCGCCAAGCGCCAGAACGGCGGTCAGGCCAAGGGCCCGAAGCGGGCGGGACAGGCGGGCGGTGAAGGTGGGGCGGGGCATCGGCTCTCCGGTCTTGGGCGCGTGTAGCGGCTCACGCGGGCGGGTTGGGCTTGACCTTGCGCCCCTGAACCGGGACAGATCGGGCCAAACCATAGGGGAGAGGTCATGCAGAGTTCAAGGCGGGGCGATGTCGATCCCTTCATTGTGATGGATATGATGGAAGAGGCGCGGCGGATCGAGGCCGCGGGCCAACGGGTGATCCATATGGAGGTGGGCCAGCCCGGCACCCCCGCCCCGGCGGCAGCGCGGCAGGCCCTTGCCCGGGCGATGGAGGCCGGCCCCCTTGGCTATACCGTGGCGCTGGGGCTGCCCGAATTGCGCGCGGCCATCGCCGGGCTTTATCGCCGCTGGTACGGCGTTGATCTGAACCCTGACCGGGTGGTGGTCACATCCGGGTCTTCAGCGGGATTTCTGCTGGCCTTTACCGCGTTGTTCGATGCCGGCGACCGGGTGGCCCTGGGTGAGCCGGGCTATCCGAGCTATCGCCAGATCCTGCGCGCCTTGTCGCTGGTGCCGGTGGGTATTCCCACGCGGGCAGAAAATCGTCTGCAACCCGTGCCGGCCGATCTGGAGGGGGTTGAGATGCAGGGTCTGATCGTCGCCTCGCCCGGCAATCCGACCGGCACCATGCTGGACCGGGCGGCGCTGGCGGCGCTGATGGAACATGCCCGCGCCCGCGGTATCCGTTTCGTCTCGGACGAGATTTACCACGGGCTGCATTATGGCGCGCGGGCGGTTTCGGCGCTGGAAATCGGCGATGAGGTCTATGTCATCAACTCATTCTCGAAATATTTCAGCATGACCGGCTGGCGCATTGGCTGGATGGTGGTGCCCGAGGATCATCTTCGCAAGGTCGAGCGGCTGGCGCAGAACATGTTCATCTGCCCGCCCCACGCCAGCCAGATTGCCGCGCTGCATGCCATTGATGCGGTAGAAGAGCTGGAGGCGAACCGCGCCGTCTATGCCCGCAATCGGGAACTGATGCTGGCGGGTCTGCCCAAGGCCGGCTTTACCCGGATCGCGCCGCCTGACGGGGCGTTTTATGTCTATGCCGATGTGGCTGACCTGACCGGGGACAGTCTGGCCTTTGCCCGGCAGATTCTGGCCGGGGCAGGGGTCGCGGTGACGCCGGGACTGGATTTCGACCCGCATCGCGGGCGACAGACGCTGCGGTTTTCCTATGCCCGGGCCAGTGCTGATATCGAAGAGGGCTTGGCGCGGCTGACCGAATTCATGCAGCGACGCTGACAGCGCCGTGAACGGGACGTGGGGGCCGCGGCGTGAGAGTTGACGCCGCCGCGGCCTCTTGGAAAACTTGCGATATGCAAAGGTCAGGGGCGGTTCGGGTGATGGGTGATGTCTTTTGCAGGCTGATGCGGCGTCTCTTTATCCCGGCCCTGATGCTGGGGCTGATGGCGGCCCCCCTGACGGCGCAGGACCTCTCGGCACTGGCCAGACTGAACCCAGCGGAGTCGGAAATTGTCGAGACGGGCGCGGGGGTCGGGATCACACTTGCCCTCAGCCAGCCGGTGCCTTGGCGGGTGCGGCTGATGGATGCGCCGCCGCGCCTGATCATTGATACCCGAGAGGTAGACTGGACCGGCATCGCAGCCTTGCAGCGGGTGGACAGTATTACCGCGTTGCGGGCCGGCGTTTTCCGGCAGGGCTGGTCGCGGCTGGTGCTGCAACTGGCCGGGCCGGTGCGGATTGCCGAGGCGGGGGTGGGGACGGGGGGGCCGCCGGCGCCTTGCCCGCCGTGACCGGG
>CALLZQ010000167.1 GCA_937858255.1 uncultured Tabrizicola sp. | reverse complement strand
CGGTCACATAGGCAAGGCCCGCTTTCACCGCGCGGGTCACGGTCGAGGTGTCGGCCGGCTTGCCGTCGATGCTGACTGTGCCCGAGATATTGCGCCCATAGCTGCGGCCGAACAGGCTCATCGCCAGTTCCGTGCGCCCCGCGCCCATCAGGCCGGCAATGCCGACAATCTCGCCGCGCCGGACCGTCAGGCTGGCATCGCGGATCACCTGTCGCTCGGCCTGTTCGGGATGCCAGACATTCCAGTTCGTGACCTCCAGCAGCACCGGCCCGGGGTTCGGCACCCGCTCAGGGTAGCGGTGCGCCATGTCGCGGCCCACCATGTCGCGGATGATCCGGTCCTCGCTGATCTCTTCCCGGGTCATCGTCGAAACGGTTGCCCCGTCGCGCAACACGGTGATCCGGTCGGCCACCCGGGCAATCTCGTTCAGCTTGTGGCTGATGATGATCTGGGTCATGCCTTGGGCCTTCAGTTCCAGCATCAGGTCCAAGAGCTTTTGGCTGTCGTTTTCCTGAAGCGCCGCCGTCGGCTCATCAAGGATGAGCAGCCGCACATCCTTGGCCAGCGCCTTGGCGATTTCGATCAGTTGCTGTTTGCCGACGCCCAGCTTGCCCACCAGCGTGCCCGGCGGCTCATCCAGCCCCACCTTGGCCAGCAAATCGCGCGTGCGCGCAAAGGCGGCGGGCCAGCGGATCACGCCGCGCTGCGCCACCTCATTGCCCAGAAAAAGGTTCTCGGCGATGGAGAGGAGCGGCACCAGCGCCAGTTCCTGATGGATGATGATAATGCCCTGACGCTCGCTGTCGGTGATCGAGCGCATGGCCAGCGGCTGACCGTCGTAGAGAATTTCCCCGGTATAGCTGCCATGTGGATAAACGCCCGAGAGGACCTTCATCAGCGTCGATTTGCCGGCGCCATTTTCACCGCAGATCGCGTGGATTTCGCCGGTCTCGACAGTCAGGTTGACCTGATCCAGCGCCTTGACCCCGGGGAACAGCTTGCTGATCCCCCGCATTTCCAGAAGCACAGACATTCATCCCCTCCCGGATGAATACCAGGCCTGCCCCTGAGGGACAGGCCCGGACGGTGGTTATTTCAGTTGATCGGCGGTGTAATAGCCCGAACCGACCAGCACCGACTCGATATCGCCGACGCCAAGCGCCTGCGGTTCCAAGAGATACGAGGGGACAACCTTCATGCCATTGTCATAGGTCGAGGTGTCGTTGATCTCGGGCTCGCCACCCGACATGATCGCATCGACCATCTTCACGGTCACGCCGGCCAGCGCACGGGTATCCTTGAACACGGTCGAGTACTGCTCGCCCGCGATCATCGACTTGACCGAGGGGATTTCGGCATCCTGACCGGTCACGCAAGGCATCTTCAGATCGCCCGATCCGTAGCCCACGCCCTTGACCGACGAGAGGATGCCGATCGACAGCCCGTCATAGGGCGACAGCGCGCCATGCAGCGCCTTGTCGCCGTAATTGGCCGAAAGCAGGTTGTCCATGCGGGACTGGGCCACCGCGCCATCCCAGCGCAGCGTACCGACGACATCCATGCCCATCTGCCCCGAGGGAATGGCGATATCGCCTGCGTCGATCATCGGTTGCAGGACCGACATCGCGCCGTTGTAGAAGAAGAAGGCGTTGTTGTCGTCGGGCGAGCCGCCAAACAGTTCGACATTCTTCGGCTTGGCATCGCCAAAGCGCTCGTTCAGGCACTGCACGAGGCTGTTGGCTTGCAAGACGCCAACCTTGAAGTTGTCAAAGGTCGCGTAGTAGTCGACGTTTTCGCTGTCACGGATCAGGCGGTCATAGGCGATGACCTTGATGCCGCTGGCGGCGGCGTTTTCCAGCGCATTCGACAGGGTGGTGCCGTCGATGGCGGCGATGACCAGCACCTTGACGCCCTTGGTGATCATGTTTTCGATCTGGGCAAGCTGGTTCGGAATATCGTCTTCGGCATATTGCAGGTCGGTGCCATAGCCGGCGGCGGTGAATTGCTCGACCATCGAATTGCCGTCGGAAATCCAGCGCGAGGATGATTTCGTGGGCATGGCAATGCCAACGGTGCCCTTGTCTTGTGCGAATGCCGGGGCCGTCTGCATGGCCAGAACCGTGGCCAAACCGCTGGCGAGCGCCAGCATGCTGCGTCTTGAGAACGTCATAACTTCCTCCCTGAAGCCGTTCTGCTTTGTATGCGACCGATCACGAGGATCAGGCGAGGCGACTCTTGATCTCTGATTACATTACTGTCAAATGGCAATACTGTCATTAATCATGGCTAAATTGATATGAATTGGCGGAGTGATCCCGATCTTGCCAACCTGCGGCTGCTAAAGATGCCGCATCTGCGGCTGTTGGCCGAGGTGCTTGCCACCGGGCGTCTTGGCCTTGCCGCCGAGCGATGCGGTCTGGCGCAGCCCGCCGCCTCTCGCATGATGGGGGAAATCGAGGGGGTGATTGGCCACAAGATCCATGAGCGCGACGGGCGCGGTCTGCGACTGACGCCGGCGGGGGCAGCATTGGCCCGACGGGCGCAGCGGATTCAACTCGAACTGATGGATGCCGCGCGGGATATGGCGGCGGCCGAGGCCGGTTCTGTCGGTCATGTCCGTGTCGGTTCGGTCACGGGGCCGTCGCTCAGCCATGTTATGCCGGTCTTGCGGCAACTGCGTCAAAGCGATCTGGGTATTACGGTCGAGGTGGTGGTGGCGACCTCGGACGCGCTCTGCGAACAGGTCCTCAGCGGTCGGCTGGATTTTGCGCTGGGCCGGGTGCCTGCCTCTCTGCGCGATCAGATGACGGTTCAGGGTATCGGCAATGAGCCGCTGGGTCTGGTGGTGCGACGCGGGCATCCGCTGCTGTTGCAGCCGCGGATCACGATGGACGATCTGCTGCGCCAGGACTGGCTGATGTCGGATGAAGAGACGCTGCTGGCCAAGACGGTGCTGCGCTGGCTGGCCAATGCCGGCCACCCGCCGCCGCGCCGCTGGGTGGCCACATCATCCTTTCTGTTCACCCTCGCCATGCTGCGCGACACCGATGCCATTGCCCCGCTGGCTCGCCCGGTGGTCGAGAGTTTTGCCAACGATGTCAGCATGCCCTATGTCGAGATTCCGTTTGTCACCGATCTGGTGGTCGAGGCCTATGGTAGCTTTCATCGGCGCGATGCGATCTTGCCCCCGGCGGCGGCAAGGGTGCTGCAGGGGATCCATACCCTCGCGGGTGTGATGGCAGAGCAAGCTACTGAGGGTCAGCCGCGCCCGGCGACGTTGGCTTGATACCGTTGCAACTCCCCCAGCAGGGCGCCGCCGCAGGGCATTCCGGCGCGGGCGCAAAGCTCTGCCCAGACCACCCCAAAGGGCAAGTCCTTGGCCTCTTCGCTCAGGATCAGCCGCGCGGTGTAATCCATCGCCGCCTCGGCCGCCTTGAGGCGTTCCTGCGGCAACAAGAGCGCACGCAGCAATGCTTTTTGCATGTTGCGCGTGCCAATCACCCATGCGGCGGTGCGGCTGATGGTGGCGTCAAAGAAATCGAGGCCGATGCTGGTCTTGGGTAAGAGGCCGGCAAAGACCAGCTCCTGTGTCATGGCCAGAATGTCGTCATTCAGCAAGATCACATGATCGCTGTCCCAGCGCATCGGGCGTGAGACATGCAAGAGCAACCGTTCGACCGACAAGGCGCAAGCAGACAGTTTGTCGGCGACGCTTTCCGTCGGGTGGAAATGCCCCATGTCCAGACACAGTGCCAGCTTCTTGCGGATCGCATAGCCCAGATAGAACTCATGGCTGCCCACGGTCATCGCCTCGACCCCGATGCCGAAGAGCTTCGATTCTACCGCATCGACGATCTGTGCGGGGGGCAGGGCGGGGGTCAGCATGGCGTCGAGCGATTGTTCCAGCCGCTGCCGCGCCGCCATCCGGTCGACCGGGATATCCTTTGATCCGTCCGGCACCCAGATATTATTGTCGGCGGCACTGCCCGGTGCCTCGCCGATGCCAGCGGCGCGCGCGCGGCTGCGCCGGCCATGCTCGACCCAGAAGGACCGGATGCCGGAGTCGGGATGCGACAGGGTCAGATTGTCATCGGCCTTGGGATGGGCAAAGAACGTGGGGTTGAAGTCAAGGCCCAGACCATGCCCCCGCGCCCAGTCTACCCAAGGCAGGAAATGCCGCA
>CALLZQ010000166.1 GCA_937858255.1 uncultured Tabrizicola sp. | reverse complement strand
TTTCGCATCGCCATGCCGCGACATGGTTTGCCGCCCGCGCGGCCGGTCAGCCCCTGCCCATCGGGCTTGCCACGCCGCCCGATTTTCCCGCCCGTCCCGCGCAGCCCGAGCTTTTGCCGCCCCGCGATGTGCCACGGCGGCGCCCCGGCACTTTGGCGGGGCGTCAAGCACTGCTGCACGCGGTGGCGCATATCGAACTCAATGCCGTCGATCTGCATTGGGACATCATCGCCCGTTTTGCCGATCAGCCGATGCCACTGGGGTTTTACGACGATTGGGTCAAGGCGGCAGATGAGGAATCGCGCCATTTCAACCTTGTCTGCGATTGTCTGGAGGCGACGGGCAGCCATTACGGGGCGATGCCCGCCCATGCCGGGATGTGGCGCGCGGCCTCGGACACGGCGGGCGGTCTGCACGGGCGGCTCGCGGTGGTGCCCATGGTGCTGGAGGCGCGTGGCCTTGATGTCACCCCCGGCATGATCGAGATTTTCCGCAAGGCCGGCGATACCGGCGCCGTGGCGGCGCTGGAGGTGATCTATGCCGAGGAAGTCAGCCATGTCGCCTATGGGTCCAAATGGTTCAACTGGCTTTGCGGGCGCGATGGCAGCGACCCGAAAGAGGTGTTTCACGCGCTGGTCCGCCGATATTTTCACGGCACACTGAAACCACCCTTTAATGCGGAAAAGCGCGCCGACGCCGGTCTGCCCCCCGATTTCTACTGGCCCCTCGCCGAAGGCGCTGGCCCGCCCGGGGCAGATTAAGCCGGCCTGCGCCGGTCACTGTGATCCGCCCCGGGCCGCTATCGGCGAATATCTGCCGATCACCGGCGCAAATGCGCGGCCTTGGCGCGAAATTGGTCAAATTTGTTGCAGGGGGGGGATGGCTTGGCTAATCAGGGTCAGCCCCGCGCCGTCACCCGCCGGACCCTGGCCCGCCAGTGTCCATGCCCCGCGCCGCGGCAGAGGAAAACGGACCGGACACGAACGAAAGACGCCCGCGTGCTGACACGTATCGCCTATCGCATCAATGCCTCGCTGGAACGGTTTCTGCCCGAGCAGCGACTGTTTCTGAAATCCGACGCCACCACCCGCTTTATCCGTCTGCGCCCCGCGACACAGGCCATCGCCCTGTTTGGCGGCAGTCTCGCGCTTGGCTGGACCATCCTTGCCACTGCGATCATCCTGATGGATTCGATCTCGGCCGGATCGGGCCGCGATCAGGTTGCCCGGCAACAGGCGCTTTATGAACAGCGGCTGAACGCGCTGAGCGAGGATCGCGACGAACGCGCCGCCGAGGCTGCCCGGGCGCAAGAGCGTTTCAATCTGGCGCTCGAGCAGGTCTCGCAGATGCAAGAGCGGCTTTTGGCCTCGGAAGATCGCCGGCGAGAGCTGGAGACCGGCATTGACGTGATCCAGAACACCCTGCGCCGTTCGATCAAGGAACGAGATACCGCCCGCGCCGCGATGGAAGAGGCCACCGTCGCCCTTGCCGGCGAAGGCGCCACCAGCACCGATGCCGGTCGCGCCCAGGATGCGCTGGCCACGGTCGAGATCCTGTCATCGGCCCTGTCGGCCACCGCGCAGGAACGCGACGTGATGGAAGGGGCCGCCGCCAAGGCCAGCGAAAGGGCCGAAACCATTCTGGCCGAAAAGCGCGCGCTTCAGGCCCGCAACAATGAGATCTTTGCCAAGCTGGAAGAGGCGGTCCCCGTCTCGATGGAACCCTTGGACAAGATGTTCCGCGAGGCCGGGATGTCGCCCGACGACCTGCTTAATCAGGTGCGGCGCGGCTATTCCGGTCAGGGCGGGCCGCTGTCGCCCCTCTCGCTCTCGACCAAGAGCGTCGAGGCAAGTGCCGACGAGCGCCGCGCCAATGCCATCCTGCAAGGGCTCGACCGGATGAACCTCTATCGCCTTGCGGCCTTCAAGGCGCCTTTTGCCATGCCGGTGAAGGGCAATTTCCGCTGGACCTCGGGCTTTGGCTATCGCCGCGATCCCAAGGGCGCGGGCACCCGGATGCATGAAGGCACCGATATGGCCGGCGCCTATGGCCTGCCGGTTTATGCCACCGCCGATGGCGTCGTCGTTCACGCCGGATGGGATTCAGGCTATGGCCGGCTGATCAAGATCAAGCATGAATTCGGCATCGAGACGCGCTATGCTCACTTGTCTGCGATCCGAGTCAATGTCGGCGATCGGGTCTCGCGCGGGGACCGGATCGGTGATATGGGCAATTCGGGCCGGTCCACCGGCACACATCTTCACTACGAAATCCGCATCGGCGGCAGAGCCGTGAATCCGATGACCTTCATAAAGGCAGCGAACCATGTTTTCTAAGAGCCGCATCAACGAACCCGGGCCCAAGGCTGACGACAAGCCCAAGGCCCCCGAAACACCGGCAAAATCTGGCATGGACTTCACTCCCCCCACCCCCAAGGGCAAGGTTTCGGCCTCTGTCCTTTCTTCCGACCTGACGATTGTCGGCAATCTGCGCACCACCGGCGACATTCAGGTGGAAGGCACGGTCGAGGGCGATATCCGCGCCCATCTGCTGACCGTCGGCGAAAGCGCCACGATCCGCGGCGAGATCGTCGCCGATGATATCGTCGTCAATGGCCGGGTGATTGGCCGGGTGCGCGGGCTGAAGGTCCGCCTGACCTCGACCGCACGGGTCGAGGGCGACATCATCCACAAGACCATCGCCATCGAATCGGGCGCGCATTTCGAGGGTTCCGTGCAGCGTCAGGACGACCCGCTGGCCCAGGGCCGGATCGCGGCGCCGGCAGCCCAGCCCGCCCTTGCCGCGCCTGCGGCGAAACCGGCAGGCGACGGCGTCTGAGGACGCAGGCTTTCGCCCCCGATTGCGGATGTGACAGGCGCGCCCCCGGGCGCGCCTTTACTTTTGCGGCTATTCCAGCGCCCGGCGATAAAGGTGCCAGCTCGCATGGCCAAACAGCGGCAGGACGACGAGCAGGCCCAGAAACCCGGTCAGCATCCCCGCAAACAGGCAGACCGCGATCAGCCCCGCCCAGACCAGCATCACCCGCGGATTGGCCATCACCAGCGACCAGCTTGCGATCATCGCGGTGATGAAATCGACATCGCGGTCGAGGAGCAGCGGCAGGCTGACCACGGTCAGCGCGAACAGGACCCCGGCAAACACCGCCCCCACCAGCGTGCCGACCGCCAGCATCGCCAGCCCCTCGGCCGTCAGGAACACCTCGGCCGAGGTGCTGATATTGGTCAGCGTCGCCCGGCCCAGAAACAGGGCAAAGATCATGTGGCCCAGAAAATTCCAGAACAGGAAGAACACCACGATGATCGCCGCCATGGTCGGGATCTGCCGGTCCTTTTGCCGAAAGATTGCGCCCAGCACCCCGGGCCAATCCAACGGCTCGCCCAGTTCCAACCGGCGCGAGACCTCATAGAACCCGCAGGCGATAAAGGGGCCAAGGATCGGAAAGCCGGCGCCGGCAACGATGGTCCACCAGATCTGACCCTTGGAGAGCATCGCCCAGAGGATCAGCCAGCCCCCCAGCACATAGACCGACGCAAAGAACAGGCCAAAGGCCGGCGCACGCCGGAAATCGGACCATCCCGCCGACAGGGCCGCGCCCAGATCGGACAATTCCAGTTCCATGATTTCGGGCATCGGGCGGCTGTGCGCCACATCCTCGGCCATGGTCTTCCTCCCCTTGGTCTTTTCGGCCAAGCCTAAGGGCCAAGGGGCGGGCAGGCAAAGCGCAAAGTTCCGCTGCGGTGATCTTGCCGCAGGGGCCGGGATCAGTCGGCGTTGGCCTCGGCCCGGCTCTTGCCGGCGACATCGAGGGCCAGCGTGGCGGCCATGAACGGGTCCAGATCGCCGTCCAGCACCCCTTGGGTATCGCTGGTTTCCACGCCCGTGCGCAGATCCTTGACCATCTGATAGGGTTGCAGAACGTAGGAACGGATCTGGTTGCCCCAACCGGCATCGCCCTTGGATTCATGGGCGGCGTTGACAGCGGCGGTGCGCTTGTCGAGTTCCAGCTGATACAGCCGCGATTTCAGCGCGTTCATCGCGATTTCGCGGGTCTGGTGCTGCGATTTCATCGACGAGGGCGTCACGATCCCGGTGGGCAG
>CALLZQ010000165.1 GCA_937858255.1 uncultured Tabrizicola sp. | reverse complement strand
AGTTCGACGATCAGCGACGAGGAGAACAGGCCCGCCGTCGCCAGCCGCGCCCGCAAGCCCTCGGCCACCTGACGGTCGAGGAAGTCGAACACTTCGGTCTCGCCGGCGCCCTCTCCCAGCCCCAGTTTCAACGGGTCAAGCCCCAGATTGGCGATCAGGCGCACCTCGGGGCCGGAAGAGGTTTCGACGATCCGGGCGGCAATCGCCGTGACCTCGCCCACGGTCAGCCCGCCCAGTTGCACCGGCGCCCCGGCGGTCAGCCCGCTGATCGATTCCGTGAAAGAGACCGAGACGGTGATGGCCGCGCCCAGCGTCGGGGCAAAGACGCTGGCCCGCGCCTCGCTCTCATCATAGAAAATGTCATAGACATGACCTGGCGCGACTGAGTCCCCGCCCTCGTAGATGTTGTCAAAGGCGACGCCGCCGGCGATCAGCGATGAGATTGAATCGACATTCAGCGCGAATCCGCCGGCGCCCAGGCTCACCGAAAACCCCGAGGTATCCCAGAACCGCGAGGCCGCATTCAGCCGCTGATCATGGGGCGACTGGATGAAGGCATCGACGACCACTGTCTTGCCATCTTCGGCCAGACGCGGACGCTCCAGCTTGCCGACTTCCAGCCCGCGATAGAGCACGGGGCCACCCTCGCTGACCCCGACCCCGGGCGTGGTGCGCAGGGTGATCCGCTTGCCCGGGCGGCCCGGCTGCACCAAGGGCGGCGATTCCAGACCGATGAACTGCTCGACCGGGCCGGTCGATTCCGCGTCCCAGGCGCTGTCGATATAAACGCCGGACAGAACCGTCGAGAGGCCCGAGATGCCGCGTGTCGTCACCTGCGGAGTCACCACCCAGAACTGGGTTTCCCTGTCGAGGAAGGGGACGACCTCTTGATCGACCCGGGCCCGGACAATCACCCGGCTGAGGTCGGCGGTAAAGGCCACCGTCTCGACCGTGCCGATGATGACATCGCGGAACCGCACAGTGGTTTCGCCCGGTGTGACGCCTTCGGCCCCGGTAAACAGGATCTCGATCAGTACCCCGCGTTCGGAATAGGCCTTCCACGCGACGCCCAGCGACACCACGATGGCCAGGATCGGCACCAGCCAGACAAAAGAGAGGTTGCGCCAGAACGAACGCCCGGGCGGATCAATGCGCATCTCGGCGGGTTCGGGGGAAGAAGTCATGTGTCGTCAGCCTCGTATGCGTCCCAGATGGACTTGGGGTCGAAGCTCTGCGCCGAAAGCATGGTAAAGGCAACCGACAGGGCAAAGCTGATCGCGGCAATCCCGGGATTGATCGTCGCGGCGAAGTCGAATTGGACCAGAGCGGCCAGAATTGCCACCACGAAAACGTCGATCATCGACCAGCGGCCGATGAATTCCACCACCTCATAAAGCCGCTGGCGGCCGTGTCCGCGGATCACCACCGCCGATTGGACTGAAAGCGCGAGATAGGCGATGGCGATGAACTTGCCGATCGGGATCACGATCGAGGCAAAAAACACGATCAGCGCCACGCCGTAAGACCCGTGGTTCATCAGCTCGATCACGCCGCCGACAATGGTGTTTTCATATTCCTTGCCGAAATTGCGGGTGATCAGCATCGGATAAACATTGGCGGGGATATAGGTGATCAGCCCGGCAATCATCCAGGCCCAGACCCTTTGCAGGCTGTGCGGCTTGCGCGCATGCAAGGGGCGGCCACAGCGCAGGCAATGCGACAGCGGCCGGTCATGTACCCGCCCGCAGCCCGCGCAACCGATCAGCCCGGCACGGGCCGCGGTCAGGATGCGGCCCGTTCTTCGAGCGTTTTCCATATCGTCAACTCGCACATGACAGTATCCTTGAGCGTCGTCACCGCGACCAGCGCGACAAAGGCCCAGAAGGCCGGGCCGAGCGTGACCGTGACAAGGCCCGCGACCTTGACCAGCGCCACGACGACGCCAACGATGAAAATCTCGGCCATGGCCCAAGGTTTCAGGCCCTGCGCCAGACGAAAGGCCGCGACCGCCCCCGGCGCCGGGCGCCAGCCAAGGGCCATCGGGGCCAGCGTGTAGACAATCGCCAGCAGCCGCAGCAGGGGCAGTGCCACGATCAGCGCCGCCGTGGCAAAGGACAGCGGCAACAGAACACCCGAGGAAAAGGCCAATACCGCGTCGAACAGCGACGAATGGGTGGTGATCCCGGGGGCGAAAGGACGGGGGAGGGGGAAGAACCCCGCCGCCACCATCAGCCCCGCCGAGGTCGCCGCCAGCATCACGATCTGCGTCATCGCCCCGGCGCGGGGCGCCATCAGCACCGTTCCGCAGCGCGTGCAACGCGCCCGGGCGCCCGCCGCGACCGACATGTCCCGATGCAAAGCATCGCAGGTCGGGCAGGCGATCAGGCCGCGCGGGTCGCGCGTCGCATGATCGGGCTGCGGGGGGGCGAGTGCCTCCATCCCCGGATCAGAACCGGATTGAGAAGTTGCGCGTCAGCACCAGCGAAACCGAACCCTGATTGCGCGATCCCTGTGCGGTGATCGGGCTGGTGGCGGCATCGCCCTGCAACCGCTCATAGGCCAGCGTGCCCTCCAGCGACCAGTCGGGCGAGAGGGCATAGGTCGCGCCGATCTCGATCCCGGCGGAAACCAGCCCGCCCTTGGTGGCATGGGCGGCCAGCGGTGCGCCGGCAGGGACGCCAAAATAGGTCTGTACGAACTTGTCAGAGCCATAGGTCAGGCGCGGGCCGATGCTGACCGTAACGTCGTCGGTCTTGACCGCCTTCCAGTCGGCGCCCAGTTCGGCCACGGTGGCGTGGTGACCGACAACGCCGTAACGCACATCGACAAAGGCGCGCCAGTCCGCCGCCTCGTATCCCAGACCCAGCCCCAGTTCGACCGAGGCTTTCACATCGGCGAGGCCCGCCAGTTCAGGGTGATCGGCGGCCTTTCGCGCGCCGATATAGCGAAAGGCGCCGCGCAGGCCGAACCCCAGCTTTTCCGCCCGGGGGTCGGGAGAGCCGAATTGCAGCGAGCCGATGGCAAAGCGATTGACCGAGAATTTTCCGGTTGGGCCGGCGCTGTATTTGTCCGAGCCAAAGTAGTCCGGCGCGACTTGTCCGCCGAGGCCGAGGGTAAAGCTGACCCCATCCTGTGCAAGGGCGGGCGCCGCGACTGCGCCTGTGGCGGCAAAGGCGGCAAGTCCGGCGGCGATGCGGCGGAATCGGGTTGTCATGGCACTCTCCTGACCGTTCAGAACGGGCGGAACCTGCCAAAGATACCCCTCGGATGCAAGGCAACCACCGTCAGGCAGCCGGCCCCGCTACCGCGATGCCGGCGCAAAAGGGGCGAGTTCAAGCCGATCTGCGGCCCGCATGTTACCAGAAGGTGTCAGGATGACATGAAGCGTGACCACCCCCGCAAAGCAAAGGCCCCCCGCATGTACGGGGGGCCAAGCGGTCAAGCCAAGGGCGAGATCAATCGTAAAGAACCGCCGCGATGGCCGGGTCGGTCATGTTGGTCTTGTCATACCAGTAAAAGCCGGTGTCGATGACCTTGGGCAGCGTCTCGCCGGCCACGGCCTTGACCAGGCTGTCCACCACGCATTGGCCGATGCCGACCGGGTTCTGGGTGATCGAGCCGATCAGGCTGCCATCCATGATGGCGTCCTTTTGGGTCTTGCCCGAGTCAAAGCCGACGCCGACGATGCCGGTGCCGGTTTCCTTGATGGCGACGGCAAGGCCGATGGCCGCGCCCTCGTTCGAGGCGAAGATGCCCTTGAGGTCGGGGTTGGCTTGCAGGATGGCCTTGATCGTCTCGGTCGCCTTCAGCGCGTCATTGGCATATTGCACATCGACGATCTCGATATTCGGATAGGCCTCTTTCATGCGGTTGAGAAAGCCGTCACGGCGGCCGATGCCGGTGGCCGAGGTCTGGTCATGGATCACGGCGGCGACCTTGCCGGCCTCGCCAATCGCCTTGGCCAGCCCGTCGGCGGCACCGGCAGCAGCGGCGAGGTTGTCGGTAGTGCAGGTGGTCAGCGGCAGATCGCCCTCGACGCCCGAGTCAAAGGCGACAATCGGGATGCCCGCATCGGCGGCCTTTTGCAGCGCCGGGATCTGTGCCTGGCTGTCCAGCGCGGCAAAGCCGAGGCCCTGCGGATTCTTGGCGATGGCGGCGTTCAGGATATCGGTCTGCTTGTCAATCTCGGCTTCGGTATTCGGGCCTTCAAAGGTGATCGACACGCCGTTGCGGGCGGCGGCCTCTTCGGCGCCGGCCTTCACCGCCTGCCAGAACTGGTGGCTGAAGCCCTTGGCGATCAGCGGGAAATAGGTCTCGGCCGAGGCCGGAACCGCCATGGCGGCGCCAAGCGCGATCACCGAGGAAAGGATGGTCTTTTTCATCAGTCACTCCCTGTCGTTGTTGTTTTGGATGCGGTGCATCCGGTTTCACCCAAAGGCTTTCCCGGTGGTGCCGGGCCTCCCCCCTCAGGCTTTCTTGCGCAGCAAGATGTCGACGAAGACCGCCAGGATGATGATCACCCCGGTCACGACGATCTTCCATTCCTCTTGCACCCCCATCACGCGCAGACCGTTGGTCAGCACACTCATGATAAAGGCGCCAATGATGGTGCCGGTGACGGTGCCCCGCCCCCCCGCCAGCGAGGTGCCGCCAATCACGACGGCGGCGATGGCGTCCAGCTCATAGCCAAGGCCAAGCGCCGGCTGGGCCGAGTTCAGTCGCGACGAGACGATCAGCCCGGCAATGCCGCAGATCCCGCCGCAGATGGCATAGGTCACGATCTTCCACAGATCGACGTTGACGCCCGATAGCCGCGCCGCCTCTTCGTTGCTGCCAAGGGCAAAGATATAGCGGCCAAGGACCGAACGGTTCAGCACGATCGAGGCGACGATGGCCACGCCGAACATGATCATCACGCCGTTCGGAATTTCCAGCCCCGGGATCAGCAGCGAGATCGAGCTTTCGGGCGAGATGTACTGATATGAGGGGGTGGAGTTGAAGTAGATCGGCTTGGCGCCGGAAAACACCAGCGCAAGGCCGCGCGCGATCTGCATCATCCCAAGCGTGGCGATAAAGGGCGGGATCTTCAGCTTGGCGATGGTAAAGCCGGAAATTCCCCCCATCACTGCCCCTGCCGCCATGGCGCCGAGGACGCCAAAGGGCAGCGGCAGGCCGGCATTGGTCAGGATCAGGCCCGAGACCACGGCGGTCAGTGTCATCATCGTTCCCACCGACAGGTCGATGCCGCCCGAGATGATGACGAAGGTCACCGCAACGCCCAGAACCCCGTTCACCGCCGTGGCCTGCATGATATTCACCATGTTGTTCCAGGCCGCGAAATTCGTGGCGAACAGGCTGAAGAAGGCCAGCAGCGCCACCAGCACCACAAAGGCCACCGCCTTTTGCAGTGTGGCGGTGGACAGAAAGCCGGGGCCGGGCGGCTTGGGAGAGGCGGGTGGAGGGGGGGGTCGCTCTCCCCCTTCCTCTCG
>CALLZQ010000164.1 GCA_937858255.1 uncultured Tabrizicola sp. | reverse complement strand
TCTCATTTTCTGTCCTCAAATATCCCGGGGGTGAATGGGCCGCAGGCCCAGAGGGGGCAGCGCCCCCCCCCTTCCTTTCCTCAGCCGCGCCCTTTCCACGGCACCAGCTTTTTCTCGGCCATCCGCATCAGGATATCGATGCCATAGCCGATCACGCCGATCAGGATGATCCCCATCACCACGATATCGGTCAGCTGGAATTTCGAGGCGGCGATGATCATCATGCCCGCGCCCTTTTGCGCCGCGACCAGTTCGGCGGCCACGACCGTGCCCCAGCAGACCCCCATCGCCACCCGCGCGCCGGTAAAGATATCGGGCAGCGAGTTGGGGATGATCACATGCCGCATGATCTGCGCCTTGCTGGCGCCCAGCGAATAGGCGGCATGGATTTTCGACAGCTTGACCCCCGACACGCCGGATCGCGCGGCAATCACCATGATCCAGAGGGCCGCGAGGAACAAGAGCACGATCTTGCCGGTCTCCCAGATGCCGAACCAGATGATCACCAGCGGGATCAGCGCCAAGGGCGGCACCGGGCGCATGAATTCGACAATCGGATCGAACCAGCCGCGGAACCAGCTTGACAGACCCATGGCATAGCCCAGCGGGATGCCTACCAGCGAGCCAAGGAAGAACCCGGCCAGCACCCGACCCAGCGAGGCCGCCAGATGCCCCCAGAGCGAAGTGTTCTGATAGCCCTGATCGGCGATCTCGACCAGCCGCGCCACCACTGCCTCGGGGGCTGGCAGCCAGATCGGCTCCATCTGCCAGCCGGCCTCGGGCTGAAAGTTCAGCGAGCCCTTGGAGGTCAGCGTCACCTCGCCATCGGCAACCGCCATCGGCACATCGACCGCAATCGGCGTACCGTTGACAGCCACGATCTGCGCCCCCGGCGCATCATTTGCCACGGGTTTGAGCAGCACCGAACGCCAGGCCGCAACCACATCGGCGTCGCCTTTGGCAAGGCCCTCCCCCTCGGTCACGGTCGGCGGGGAGGGTTTGGTCGCGCCCTCATAGACCAGTACCCGCACCTCGGCCGTCCCCTCGACCCCTGCGGCATCGCGGGCGGTATAGGTAAAGCCCGTCTCGCCCACAAAAGGCCCCGGCACATGCAGCGGCACCAGTTTCGACCCGGTAAAGGCGCCCCAGATCAGGAAAATCGCCAGGATCGAGATGATCGAGGCCACCCGGTCCGGCACGATGGCACTTTCATCACCAAAGGTCACGGTTTTCAGCGAGGTAAAGTCATGCCGCTGGCGATGCGCCTTGATCCGGCCCCAGACCAGCATCGAGACCACGAAGATCGTGACGTAAAAGACCAGAACCATCATGCCGCTGTCTCCGACCGGCCCATGATTTCCTCTTCCATTCCCCAGATCATCGAGAGGATTTCCTCGCGCGTTTCGGCAAAACCCTCGGATTTCTTGACCGCCCGCAAATCCTGCCCGACGCCGCGCTCGGCAAAGGGCAGGCGGTATTCCTTGAAGATCCGCCCCGGGCGCGGGGCCATGACCAAGAGCCGCTCGCCCAGCAACAACGCCTCTTCGACCGAATGGGTGATCAGGATCACGGTCTTGCCCGTCTCTTTCCAGAGCTTCAGCACCAGCCCCTGCATCTTTTCCCGTGTCAGCGCGTCCAGCGCGCCCAAGGGTTCGTCCATCAGGATGACGTCGGGGTCATTGGCCAGGCACCGCGCCAGCGCCACGCGCTGCTGCATCCCGCCCGACAACTCATACACCGCCTTGTCGCCAAAATCCTTGAGGCCCACGGTTTCAAGCAAATGGGCGGTGATCTTGTCCCGTTCGGCCTGACCCATGCCCTTCATGCGGGGGCCAAAGTCGATGTTGCGCCGGACGCTCATCCATTCAAACAGGGCGCCCTGCTGAAACACCATGCCGCGTTCGGGGCCGGGGCCGGCGACACGCTTGCCGCCCAACAGGATCTGCCCCTCGGTTGGGGCCAGAAATCCGGCGAGGATGTTCAGAAGCGTGGTCTTGCCGCAGCCCGAGGGGCCGAGGACGGACAAAAGCTCACCTTCCTTGAGGTCGAGCGAGACGTTTTTCAGCGCCTGAACCGAACTGCCATTGGGCAGATCGAACCGCATCGAGATATTGTCGATGATCAAGCCGGACATGGGGTCTCCGGGGTTTTGGGGGCGAAAAAAAGGGCGGCCCGGGAAGCGGGCCGCCCGGATGATCCGCCGGGGCCTTACATGCCCTTGGCAGCGGTCAGCGGGCCGGTGTTCACCTGCGCCGAGTAATCGCCCAGCGCCGCGGGGATCGAGCCGGCGCCGACAAAGACATCGGCCACGCCCTTCATGAATTCCTGCGCGCCGCCGCCCAGCCATTTGGCCGAAAGCTGGTCATCCACGGTCGGGAAGACAAAGGTTGCCATGGTTTCGGCGGTGGCGCCTTCATCCATGCCGGAATCCTTGGCGATGACCGGGATCATCTCGGCCTTTTTCGAGTCGTCGGCCCACATGGCATTGGCATCAGCTGTAACCTTGAGGAACTTGGCCACCAGATCGCCATTCTCGGCAACGAAAGAGGCGGGGGCCGAGGTCACGTCAAACACCAGAATGCCCAGTTCCTCTTTTTCGGCGCCGGTCAGCAGCACATTGCCGGTTTCCTTGGCGCGGCGCAGTGACCCGCCCCAGCCGCAGAACATGTCGACCGAGCCTTGGGCAAAGGCGGCAGAGCCATCCGGCGGCGCCATATCGACGATCTCAAGGCTGGCAAGATCCACGCCGAAGTGGTTCATCTGCTTGAGGAAGCCGTAATGCGCGGCGGTGCCCAGCGGCACGGCGACCTTTTTGCCGGCCAGTTCGCCTGCATTGTCCTTGGTGATTTCCAGCGCGTTCTGCACCACGCAGTTGTCGTTGTCCGAATAGGACACGGCGACGTCGATGATTTGCAGATCCTGACCCGCCGAGGTGGCGACGACGAAGGGCGGCACGCCCTGGCTGACCGAGATATGGACATCGCCCGCCGCCATGGCCGCCGACATCGCGGTGCCGGTGTCAAAGGACACCCAGTTCACCTTGACGCCCATCGCGGCATCATAAGTGCCCATCACCTTGGCATATTCAAAGGGCATCGGCCATTCGAGGAAATAGCCCACCGTGATTTCGTCCATGGCAAAGGCCGCGCCGGAACCGGCGAGCAGGGCAGTCCCCGCGACGGCGCTGAGAAGGGTTTTGCGAAGGGTCATTTTTTGGTCTCTCCGTGTTGGGGTGGCTGTTCTTGTTTCTTGCCCTCATTGACCGGGGCCTTTGGCAGTCTGTCCAGTGGCTTTGCCCGCCTTCAGGAAAACGGAAAGCCGCCTTCAGGGCATGTCCCGCCTTGGTCTGTGCGGCTGGGCGGTCCTTGCCTCTGTGCCGATCTTTGCCCCAGCCTGCTCTATCGCAAAACGATTCTGCAACTGGCTTTACGTCGGGCATGCGTCTGGCCCTACGAATGCCCGGTGCAAAGGCAGATGCTGGCGAAAGGCGACCGCGACCGGCGCCTTGAAACCGGGGCTGCGGTCCGGGGCCAAGGCGACCGTCCGGCAATTTGCGCATGTGAAAGGGTCACGCCATGGAAGGCTACGCTTCCGCCAATGATATTTCCCAGGTGGTCGAGGCCGACCGCGTGCATGTCTGGCATCACCTCAGCCAGCATAAACCCTATGAGACCGTCGATCCGCGCGTGATCGTCGAGGGCAAGGGCATGCGGGTCTGGGATGCCAAGGGCAAGGAACATATCGACGCCGTTTCCGGCGGGGTCTGGACCGTCAACGTCGGCTATGGCCGCGAGTCGATCGCCAATGCGGTGCGCGACCAGTTGATCAAGATGAACTACTTTGCCGGCGCCGCAGGCTCGGTGCCCGGGGCGTTGTTTGCCCAGCGGCTGATCTCGAAAATGCCGGGGATGACGCGGGTCTATTATTCGAACTCGGGTTCCGAGGCGAATGAGAAGGTCTACAAGATGGTGCGCCAGATCGCCCATCGTCACCACGGCGGCAACAAGTGGAAGATCCTCTATCGTGAGCGGGACTACCACGGCACCACCATCGGCACGCTGGCGACCAGCGGTCAGGCGCAGCGGGCGATGCAATATGGCCCCTATCCCGATGGCTTTGTCATGGTCCCGCATTGCCTGGAATACCGCAAGCAATGGGATGTCGAGAATTACGGTGAGCGGGCGGCGGATGCCATCGAAGAGGTGATCCTGCGCGAAGGCCCCGATACGGTCGGCTGTCTGGTGCTGGAACCGATCACCGCCGGCGGCGGCGTCATCGTCCCGCCCAAGGGCTATTGGGAGCGGGTGCAGGAAATCTGCCGCAAGTACAACATCCTCTTGCATATTGATGAGGTGGTCTGCGGCGTCGGGCGCACCGGCACCTGGTTCGGCTATCAGCACTACGGCATCAAGCCCGATTTCGTCACCATGGCCAAGGGCGTTGCCTCGGGCTATGCGGCGATTTCCTGCACCGTGACGACCGAGGCAGTGTTCGAGAAGTTCAAGGACGATCCCAATGATCCGATGAGCTATTTCCGCGACATCTCGACCTTTGGCGGCTGCACCTCTGGCCCCGCGGCGGCGCTGGAGAATATGCGGATCATCGAGGATGAGGGCCTGCTGGAAAACACCCTGAAGATGGGTGAGCGTTGTCTCGGCAACCTTCAGGCGCTGATGGACAAGCACAAGGTCATTGGTGATGTCCGTGGCAAGGGTCTGTTCCTTGGCGCCGAACTGGTCTCTGACCGGGCGACCAAAGAGGCGATGGACGAAAAGAAGGTGCAGGCGGTGGTGGCCGATTGCATGGCCCAGGGGGTGATCATCGGGGCGACCAACCGCTCGGTCCCGGGGCTGAACAATACGCTCTGCCTCTCGCCCGCGCTGATTGCAACGGCGGGTGACATCGACCAGATCACCCATGCAATCGACCGGGCACTGACCAAGGTCTTTCGCTGAGCCACATACTCTGGCAGGCAAGTGCGGGTCGCCCGGTGCGGCCCGCGTTTTCATTGCGGCAGGCCCGGGATGCCTTCGGCGGGGAGATTTTTAAACAGAAGTAAGGTTTGGGTCGCCGTGCCTTGGGGGATGGGGCGGACTTGGGCCTTTCGCCGCGGCGCAAGGGGCTTGCGCGGGGCGGGCAAAGGCGCTGTATCTGGGACAAACCGAACTGCATGAGACCTGCCGCCGATGCCCATCCCCGCGGAAGCCTTTTTCCTGCCAGAAGGCAGCTCGGGCACCCTTCAGGGGCGCATCCGGGCGATGGTGGTCGAGGGCATCCTCTCAGGCCGTCTGCGACCAGGGGAAAAGATGCCGTCCTCGCGCGGGCTGGCCGAGCATCTGGGCGTCAGCCGGATCACCGTGACGCTGGCCTATTCGGATCTGGTTTCCTCGGATTATCTGATGGCGCGGGGGCGGTCTGGCTATTACGTCTCAGAGACCGCGCCGCGGGCGCCGCAGTTTCCGCAATCGCCGGCACGCGATGAATCGGTGGATTTCGCCGCCCTGACCGGGGCGCGCTATTCCCGGCTGGCGCGGGTGATCAAGCCCGAGGATTGGGAGCGTTATCCCTATCCCTTCATCTATGGGCAGGCGGATGTTGCGCTGTTCGACCATCAGAACTGGCGGCAATGCGCGCTGCGTGCCTTGGGCAAGCGCGATTTTGCGGCGCTGACCAGCGATTATTATGAACGTGACGATCCGGTGCTGATCGAGCATGTCTTGCGCACCATCCTGCCGCGCCGGGGGATTGCGGCGCGGGCCGAAGAGGTCTTGCTGACGCTGGGGGCACAGAATGCGCTGTGGATGGCGGCGCAGGTGTTGTTGGGGCCGGGCAAGCGGGCCGCGATCGAGAATCCGGGCTATGCCGGGCTGCGCGCCATTCTCGAGCCTTCGGGGGCCGAGATTCTGCCGGTGGATGTCGATGAATATGGCCTGCCGCCCGAACGGCTGCCGGCCGGGGCGGATGTGGTCTTTACCACGCCCTCGCATCAGTGCCCGACCAATGCGACGATGCCGGTGGCGCGGCGGGCCGGGCTGATCGAGGCGGCGGCAGAGCGCGGCTTTGTCATTGTCGAGGATGATTACGAATTTGAGATGTCCTTTCTCAAACCCGTGGCGCCGGCGCTGAAATCGCTCGACCGCGAGGGGCGGGTGATCTACGCGGGGTCTTTCTCCAAGTCGATCTTTCCGGGGTTGCGGCTGGGCTATCTGGTCGCCAGCCCCAGTTTCATTGCCGAGGCGCGGGCCTTGCGGGCCGTGGTGCTGCGCCATCCGCCGGGGCATATCCAGCGCACGGTGGCCTATTTTCTTGCCGACGGCCATTATGACGCGCTGGTGAACCGGATGAAGACGGCCTACCGCCGCCGCCGGCAGGTGATGGAAGAGGCGATTGCCGAACAGGGGCTGATGGTGGCCGGTCAGGGCGGCTTTGGCGGATCGTCCTTCTGGATGCGGGCGCCCGAGGCGGTGGATACCGAGGATCTGGCGCTGCGGCTGCGCGCGCAAGGCGTGCTGATCGAGGCGGGGCGGGCGGTTTTCCACCCCGCGCGCCTAAGCCGGGATTTCTACCCGCGGGCCCATTTCTCGGTTTCCCCCGCACGGATCCCCCGGGGGATTGCCCCGATTGCCCGGGCAGTCAAGGCGCCGCGCTGAGGGGTGCTTTCTGCCCTGCGACTACTGGACCTAATCTCACGAACGCTCTGGCCCTAAGAGCGGATGGTGCCGGTGCTATGCTGGCGTGCAATTCCGGGCCCTGCGCCCGCAACCCACAATGCCGCCATACCGCCAGAGGAGCCAGCCCGATGCGCATGACCACCGAAGAAGCCTTTGTCAAAGTGCTTCAGCATCATGGGATCGAACATGCCTTTGGCATTATCGGTTCGGCCTTCATGCCGATTTCCGATCTGTTCCCCCGGGCGGGCATTACCTTTTGGGATTGCGCGCATGAAGGTTCGGGCGGGATGATGGCCGACGGCTTTACCCGCGCCAGCGGCAAGATGTGCATGATGATCGCCCAGAACGGCCCGGGCATCACCAATTTCGTGACAGCGGTCAAGACGGCCTATTGGAACCATACGCCGCTGCTGCTCGTCACCCCGCAGGCGGCCAACAAGACCATCGGGCAGGGCGGCTTTCAGGAAGTCGAGCAGATGGCGCTGTTCAAGGATATGGTCTGCTATCAGGAAGAGGTCCGCGACCCGAGCCGGGTGGCCGAGGTGCTGAACCGCGTGATCTTGCAGGCGCGGCGGCAATCGGCGCCGGCGCAGATCAACTTCCCCCGCGATATGTTCACGCAGGTGGTCGATATCGACCTGCCGGCGGTGGTGGAGTTCGAGCGGCCCTCGGGTGGGGCGGCCGCGCTGGATGAGGCGGCGGCGCTGCTGTCCTCGGCACGCTTTCCGGTGATCCTGAACGGGGCGGGCGTGGTCATCGGCGGCGCCATTCCCGCCAGCATGGCCTTGGCCGAGCGGCTGGATGCGCCGGTTTGCGTCGGCTACCAGCATAACGATGCCTTCCCCGGCAGCCATCCGCTGTTTGCCGGCCCGCTTGGCTATAACGGATCGAAGGCGGGGATGGAGTTGATCAGCCGCGCCGATGTGGTCTTGGCGCTGGGCACGCGGCTGAACCCCTTCTCGACCCTGCCGGGCTATGGGTTGGACTACTGGCCCAAAGCGGCCAAGATCATTCAGGTCGATATCAACCCCAACCGGATCGGGCTGACGAAAAAGGTCTCGGTCGGGATTGTCGGCGATGCGGCCAAGGTGGCCGATGGGATCCTCACGCGGCTGGCGCCGACGGCGGGGGATGCCGACCGTGAGGCACGCAAGGCCCTGATCGCGCAGACGAAATCGGCATGGGCGCAGCAACTGGCCAGCATGGATCATGAGGATGACGACCCCGGCACCTCGTGGAATGAACGGGCCCGCGCGGCCAAGCCGGACTGGATGAGCCCGCGCATGGCCTGGCGCGCCATTCAATCGGCGCTGCCCAAAGAGGCGATCATCTCTTCGGATATCGGCAACAACTGCGCCATCGGTAATGCCTACCCGACCTTTGAGGCGGGGCGGAAATATCTGGCGCCGGGCCTGTTTGGCCCCTGCGGCTATGGTCTGCCGTCGATCATCGGCGCCAAGATCGCCTGCCCCGATACGCCGGTTGTGGGCTTTGCCGGCGATGGTGCCTTTGGCATTTCGGTGACGGAGCTGACCGCCATCGGGCGCAAGGAATGGCCGGCGATCACCATGGTCGTCTTCCGCAACTACCAATGGGGCGCGGAAAAGCGCAACTCAACCCTTTGGTTCCACGACAATTTCGTGGGCACTGAACTCGATGAAGGCGTCAGCTATGCCGGCATCGCCCGGGCCTGCGGGCTGCAAGGGGTGCAGGCGCGCACCATGGAGGAATTGCGAGAGGTGCTGACCCAGGCGCTCGCGGATCAGAAGGCCGGCAAGACCACGCTGATCGAGGCGCTGATCAATCAGGAACTGGGCGAGCCCTTCCGCCGCGATGCGATGAAAAAGCCGGTCGAGGTGGCGGGGATCTCGGCCGCCGATATGCGGCCGCAGCAGGCGCTCTGATGCCCTTTGACCTTTCCCCTGGCGCGGCGCTGGTCGTGGCGCTGGGGATGCTGGTCGCGGGCTATGTGCGCGGCTATTCCGGCTTTGGCTTTGCGGCACTTGTGATGAGCTTTGCTGCGCTGGTGACGGATCCCTTTCCCTTTGTCGCGGTGGTGATCCTGTCGGATATCGCCATGACAGCAGGGCAGGCGGCGGGCATCCGCGCCCATATCGATTGGGGGCGGGTGCGGTCGCTGTTTCTGGGCTGTCTGGTCGGGGTGCCGGCAGGGGTCTGGGCGATTCAGGCCGTGGGCGTCGATACGGGGCGGGCGTTTCTGTCGCTGTTTGTCCTGGCGATGTGCGGGATGCTTTGGGCGGGGCTGCGCATCCCGCCGCAGGGTGGGCCGGCGCATCTGGGCGTGGGGATCGTCTCGGGTCTGGCCAATGGCGCGGCGGTGGGGGGCTTGCCGGGGGCCGGGTTCTTTACCGCCCAAGGCGTTGCGCCGGCGGGATTCCCGGCCACGGGGAACGCTTATTTCACCGCGCTGGACCTGTGGTCGCTGCCGGTGCTGTGGAACGCGGGGCAGATCACCCGCGACAGCTTTGTGGCGACGGTCTATGGGCTGCCTTTCATGCTGGTGGGCCTGTGGGCCGGGGGGCGGCGGTTCCATGCCGCCAGTCCGCAGGACTTTCGCCGCTTTGCGATTTTGCTGCTGGCAGGCCTGTCCGTGGCGGGGATTTGGAAGTCGCTGGCATGAGCGGGAATGTTCGAATTGTGCAATTTCAGGCCAAAAAACCATCCTTTCGGATGAATGAAATGTACGTATATGACAAGGGTGATCAGGCCGAAAGGGCGGCGGTGATCACGGTCGCGGCGACGATATCCGCCACCGACGCCCCCCGCGACAGATCGCAGACAGGCCGGGCAAAGCCTTGCAGAAAGGGCCCGATCGCCTGTGCGCCGGCTAGCTCCTGCGCCAATTTATACGCGATGTTCCCGGCATCGAGGTTGGGGAAGATCAGGACATTTGGGTCGGCGAAATCGGCGCCTTTCTTGGCGGCAATCCCGGCATTCAGTGCAGCATCGGCCTGCAACGGGCCTGCAAAGCCCGTCGCCTCAGCCGCCGCCCGCACGGCATCGACGCTGGGTCCGGTGCCGCTGGCCCCGGTGGAAAAGGACAAGAGCGCCACCCGCGCCGCGCCCATCAGCGCGGTAGCCGTTGTGGCCGAGGCGCGGGCGATGGCGGCCAGCCCCTCGGCATCGGGGGCGACATTCACGGCGCAGTCGGCCCAGATCATCTCGCGCCCGTCGGGGAAGCGCATGAGGAAAAAGGACGAGGGCAGCGTCACCCCCTCTGCCAGTCCGATGGCAAGGCCCGCCGCCTCTATCACCTTTCGCGTCGGGCTGTCGGCGCCTGCAACCATCGCCTCGGCCTGTCCGGCGGCGACCATTGCCGCGGCGCGGATCAGCGGGCGCTCCAGCATCCGGCGCGCCAACCCCTCTTTCAGCCCGCGCGAGGCGACCAACGCGGCAAGCTGCGCCTCATCCGGTGCGGCAAGGGGCAGCGGCTGGGCCAGCCCCTCAGCGGCCAATCGCGCCATCGCCTCGGCCACACGCGGATCATCCGCCTCGGGGAAGACCACGCGCGGGCGGCGGTTGCGGGCGATTTCATATGCTTGGTCGAGTACCGACATTCCATTCCCCTGTCTTGCGAGCGGAGGCTAAGCCCATGGGCGAGGACATCAAGATCAATCGCGGCCTCAAGGGCATCTATTTCGAACGCTCTGCCATCTCGGATATCGACGGGACGGCGGGAAAGCTCAGCTATCGTGGTTATTCGATTCACGATCTGGCGACGCAGGCGACCTTTGAAGAGGTCGCGCATCTGATCATGCTGGGCGAGTTGCCGGATGCGGACCAGCTGACCGCCTTCAAGGCGCAGCTGGCGGCGGCGCGGGTGCTGCCAACGGCCATTTACGAAATCATCGGCCAGATCAAGGATGGTCATCCGATGGATGTGCTGCGGACCTGTGTTTCCGCCCTCGCGGCGCTGGAGCCGGCCTCGCAGGATGCCAGCGATGCGGGCTTTCTGGACAACGGTCTCCGCCTGACCGCGCAGGTGCCGATGATCGTGGCGGCGCATCATGCCATCCGCAATGGCCGGGCGCCGGTGGCGCCGGACCCGGGGCTTGGCCATGCCGCGAACTGGCTGCGGATGCTCAAGGGCGAGAACCCGTCCGAGGATGCGGCGCGGCTGGCCGATGTGGATATGATCCTGCATGCCGAACATGGGTCGAACGCCTCCAGCTTTGCCGCGCGGGTGACGGTCGGGACCGAGGCGAACCTGCATGGCGCCATCGTCACGGCGCTGTCCACGCTGGCAGGTCCGGCGCATGGCGGGGCGGCCGAGGATGTGATGAAGATGGTGCAAGAGATCGGCACGCCCGAACGGGCCGCCGATTATGTCCGCGCCAAGCGCGCGGCGAAAGAGGCGGTGGCGGGGTTCGGCCACCGCGGTTAGCGGGCCGAGGACCCCCGCGCCCGCCACATGCGCGGAGGCGTGCGGCGGCTGGGTGAGGAGATGGGCGCGCCAGAGTGGTACGCGATCCTGCAAGCTGTGGTCGAGGCGATGAAGCCCTATGCCCGCCATGGCCTGAACGTGAATGTCGATTTCTATGCCGGTGTCGCCTATCAGCTCCACGGGATTCCGATGGACCTCTATGTGCCGATCTTTGCGATTGGCCGGGTGCCGGGCTGGGTGGCGCAATGTCGTGAGCAACTGGCCGGCAATATCCTGATCCGCCCGCTGACCGCCTATAACGGGCCCGAAGAACGGACGTTTGTTCCCCTCGCAGAGCGTGTGTCGGTTTCGGGCTAGGCAGGCAGGGATGAAATTGATACATGATTGATATAGAAATTTCGCGCGCTTTGGCCGGCGCCTGCCGATGGGATGATCTGCCGGCTGGCAGGCCTTGTTCCGATCTCTTGAAGCCGGTGGACAGCAAAGCCGCCGGTGGTGAGGGTGGGGCCATCGTCGACGGGATCAGGGCAGGGAGAGAGGCATGAACCAACCGCGCATCGAACTCTCGGCACCCGTCTCGGACGAGGTGCGCAAGACCACCTGTTACATGTGCGCCTGCCGCTGCGGCATCAATGTGCATCTGAAATCGGGCCGTGTGCGCTATATCGAGGGCAACCGCGACCATCCGATCAACAAGGGTGTCCTCTGCGCCAAGGGGGCCAGCGGCATCATGCAGGTCACGGCGCCCTCGCGCCTGCGCGCGCCCCTGCGCCGGGTCGGGCCGCGCGGCTCGGGCGCCTTTGAAGAGATTTCATGGGATGAGGCGCTGGAACTGGCGGTATCCTGGCTGAGACCGTTGCGCGAGACGGCGCCGGAGAAGTTGGCCTTCTTTACCGGCCGCGACCAGAGCCAGAGCTTTACCGGCTGGTGGGCGCAGGCCTTTGGCACGCCCAATTATGCCGCCCATGGCGGGTTTTGCTCGGTCAATATGGCGGCGGCGGGAATCTACACGCTGGGCGGTGCCTTTTGGGAATTCGGCGCCCCGGATTGGGAGCGGAGCCGGCTGTTCGTCCTGTTCGGCGTGGCCGAGGATCATGACAGCAACCCGATCAAGATCGGTATCGGCAAGCTCAAGGCGCGGGGCGCGCGGGTGATCGGGGTCAACCCGATCCGCTCGGGCTATAACGCCGTGGCCGATGACTGGATCGGCATCACGCCGGGCACGGATGGTCTGCTGATCCTGTCGCTGATCCATTGTCTGTTAGAGGCAGGCAAGGTCGATCTGGACTATCTGGCGCGCTACACCAACGCGCCCTATCTGATCAATGAAACCGAGGGGCCGGAAAAGGGCCTGTTTGTCCGCAATGCCGAGGCGCAGCCCTTTGTCATTGACCGGGCGACCGGCCAGCCCGCGCCCTGGGACAGGCAGGGGGTTCGCCCCGATCTGGGGGCGGTCTGGCAGGGCCATCGCACGGTTTTTCAGCATATGGCCGAAACCTATCTGGCGCCCGAATACGCGCCCGAGGCGGTGGCCGAGCGCTGCGGCGTGCCGGCGGCGCGGATCCGCGCGCTTGCGGCGGAACTGGCCGATGTGGCCTTCAACCACCCTGTCGTCATCGAGCAGCCCTGGACCGATTTCCGTGGCGACCAGCACGCGCGGATGGTGGGGCGCCCGGTGTCTTTCCACGCCATGCGGGGGATTTCGGCCCATTCCAACGGGTTCCAGACCGCACGGGCGCTGCATCTGCTGCAAATCCTGCTTGGCGCGGTTGAAACGCCCGGAAGCTGGCGGATGAAGCCGCCCTACCCGAAACCGGTTGAGGCGCATCCGACCCCGCATTTCATCTCTGTCCCCGGCAAGCCGCTGTCCGGCCCGCATCTGGGCTATGTCCGCGCCACGGATCAGTTGGCGCTGAACCCCGATGGCAGCCCGGCCCGGATTGACAAGGCGTTTTCATGGGAAAATCCGTTCTCGGCACATGGGCTGATGCATATGGTCATTCCCAATGCCCATGCCGGCGATCCCTACCGGATCGACACGCTGTTCCTCTATATGGCCAATATGGCGTGGAATTCCTCGATGAATACCGCCGAGGTCATGGCCATGCTGACCGACAAGGGCGCGGATGGGGAATATGTCATCCCGCGCATCATCTATTCCGATGCCTATGCCAGTGAGATGGTCGCCTATGCCGATCTGATCCTGCCCGATACCACCTATCTGGAGCGGCATGACTGTATCTCTATGCTCGACCGCCCGGTGAGTGAGCCAGAGGCGGCGGGCGACGCGATCCGCTGGCCGGTGGTGGAACCGGACCGCGATGTGCGGGGGTTCCAGTCGGTGCTTTTGGACCTTGGCGCGCGCCTTGGGCTGGCGCCGATGGTGAATGAGGATGGCACGCCCAAGTTCAAGGACTATGCCGACTACATCGTGAACCACCAGCGCCGCCCGGGTGTGGGGCCGCTGATCGGCTTTCGCGGCGATGGCAGTGCCGAGGGGCGGGGGGCGCCAAACCCCGCGCAACTGGACCGTTATATCGAAAACGGCGGGTTTTATCAGGCGCATGTGCCCGAGGGGGCGGGGTTCTTCAAACCCTGGAATGCCGCCTATCAGGATTGGGCGGTCGAGGTGGGGCTGTTCGACAGCCCGCAGCCCTATCTCTTCAACATCTGGTCCGAGCCGATGCGCCGGTTCCAGTTGGCCGCCGAGGGGCATGGCCATCCGCAGCCGCCCGAACACCTGCGCCCGCGTTTAAGGCAGGCGATGTCGCCGCTGCCGATCTGGTATCCGCCCTTTGGCGAGGCCGAGGCGGCGGACTATCCCCTGCACGCGCTGACCCAGCGGCCGATGGCGATGTATCATTCCTGGGGCAGCCAGA
>CALLZQ010000163.1 GCA_937858255.1 uncultured Tabrizicola sp. | reverse complement strand
TGAGGCTTGTCCATCGGGCAGTTGATATAGGCGGTGCGTTCTTCTTCGGTCTCGCCCTTGTCATAGCGGCTTTGCAGCCAAGCCACCGACATGTCGATGCTTTCTGCATAAACAATGGGGGCGATGGCATCGAAGAACGCCAGATGCTCGGCACCCGTCACGCGCGCGATGCTCTGGCCAAGGGCGGTGCTGGTCAGCGGGCCGGTGGCGATGATCCAATGGCCCTCCGTCGGCAGGTCGGGGATTTCCTCATAACTGACCGAGATGCGCGGATGGGCGAGGATGCGCTCGGTGACGCTGGCGGCAAAGGGGTCGCGGTCCACGGCAAGGGCGCCACCGGCGGGCAGACGGTGGGCGGCAGCCTGTTGCATGATCAGGCCGTTTGCCGCGCGCATTTCCCAATGCAACAACCCCACGGCGTTCCTCTCATCATCATCCGAGCGGAAGGAGTTAGAGCAAACCATCTCGGCCAGATGGCCGGTGCGATGGGCAAAGGTGGCAACCTTGGGCCGCATCTCGTGGATCACCACGTCAACGCCCATTTCTGCCGCCTGCCAGGCGGCCTCGGACCCGGCCATACCGCCGCCGATGATATGCAATGTCTCGCTCATGGCGCGGATCTATCGCGCCCGGCTGCGGCAAACAAGGCCGCGCGTTCGGCAGGAATATCCACGGGCGTGAGGGGGCGGCCCAAGGCGGCGGCCTTGTCGAAAAACCCCCGGGCGGGTTGGCCGGGGGTCAGCCGCGCATCGAGAAGGGCGGCGCGAAAGGGGCGGCCCGCAGCGGCATCGCGTTCCATCATCGCCTCAAGCGCGGCGGTCAGATCGGTCATACGCAGGCCCAGATCGCGGGCGAGGGTACCGTAACCGGCGGTTTCCCCCCGTGCCGCCATCTCTGCCAGACGGTCGGCAAGGCCGGTCATCGGCCTTGACCTTGGCGCTATGCCTCATGCCTCGCCCTGTTCGGCGACGCGGGCGACCGAGACCACCTCTTCATCGGCGGCGACGGTGAACACCCGTACCCCGCCTGCCGAGCGCGAGCGGAAGCTGACCTGATCCACCGGCACCCGGATCGACTGGCCGGAATCGGTAGCCAGCATGATCTGGTCGCTGATCTCGACCGGGAATGAGGCGACGATGCGCCCGCCGCGCGGGCTGGGCGAGATTGCCTTGTCGCCCATGCCGCCGCGGCCGCGAACCGGGTAGTCATGGCTGGACGACAGCTTGCCCGAGCCACCCCGCGTAATGGTCAGGATCAGATCCTCGGCTGCTGACATTTCGGCGTAGCGTTCGGTCGAAAGCTGACCGGCGGCGACGCCCTCTTCCTCGTCATCCTGCGCCTCTTCATCGGTCACACCGGCCATCAGGCGGCGCTGTTTCAGATAGGCGGCGCGCTCTTCCGGTGTGGCCTCGAAATGGCGGATGATCGACATGGAGACAACCTTGTCACCGTCAGCCAGACGGATGCCGCGCACCCCGGTCGAGCCGCGCGATTTGAAGACGCGGATATCGGTGGTGGGGAAGCGGATCGCCCGACCGCCCTCGGTCACCAGCATCACATCGTCGCTGTCATTGGCGATGGCGGCGTTTACGAGGCTGACGCCCTCGGGCAGGTTCATCGCGATCTTGCCGTTGCGCTTGACGTTGGTGAAGTCCGACAGGTCATTCTGGCGCACGTCGCCATCGCTGGTGGCAAAGACGATTTGCAGGCTTCCCCAGTCTTCTTCCGCCGCATCGACCGGCATCAGCGCCGCGATCGTGATGCCGGGCTGGATCGGCAGGATATTGACGATGGCCTTGCCCTTGGCGGTGCGCCCCGCCAGTGGCAGCCGCCAGGTCTTGAGCTTGTAGACCATGCCGTCGGTGGTGAAGAACAACAGCCAGGTGTGGGTATTGGCGACAAACAGCGTTGTCACCACATCGTCCTCTTTGGTCTGCATGCTGGCCAGACCCTTGCCGCCGCGGTTCTGTTGGCGGAATTCGGCCAGCGGGGTGCGCTTGATATAGCCGCCCGAGGTGATGGTCACGACCATATCCTCGCGCTCGATCAGATCCTCGTCCTCCATATCGCCCGACCAGTCGACAATCTCGGTCCGGCGCGGTACGGCGAACAGCGACCGCACCTCACGCAACTCGTCCGAAATAATGCCCATGATCCGGTCGCGCGAGCCAAGGATTTCGAGGTAATCCTTGATTTTGGCGGCCAGTTCCTCCAACTCGTCCGTGACTTCCTTGACGCCAAGCTGGGTCAGGCGTTGCAGCCGCAGATCGAGGATGGCGCGGGCCTGCTCCTCGGAGAGG
>CALLZQ010000162.1 GCA_937858255.1 uncultured Tabrizicola sp. | reverse complement strand
ATGGGCGCTGATCCATGTGGGCTTTGCCATGGCGCTGATTGATGAGGATGAGGCCGCCCGCACGCTCGAGGCGCTGCGAGATCTGGGCGAGGCACAGGAAACGCTGGAGCAAATGGCGGCAGGCGATGCCGCGCTGGAGGGGACGGCATGAAATTCGCATCGGAATTCCGCGACCCCGTGGCGGCGCGCGGCCTATTGGCCGAGATCGGGCGCCTGTGCGACCGGATGGGCGCCAGCCGGGAAAGGCCCATTCACATCATGGAGATCTGCGGCGGGCATACCCATTCGATCTTTCGCTACGGGCTGGACAAGCTGATCCACCCGGGCATCGAGTTCATTCATGGCCCGGGCTGCCCCGTCTGCGTTCTGCCGATGGCGCGGGTCGATGAATGCGTCGAGATCGCCGAGCGGCCCGAGGTGATCTTTACCACCTTTGGCGATGCGATGCGGGTGCCCGGGCACAAGAAAAGCCTGATGCAGGCCAAGGCCGCCGGCGCCGATATCCGCATGGTCTATTCGCCGCTCGACGCGCTGGAACTGGCGCGGCGCAATCCGGGGCGTGAGGTGGTGTTCTTTGGCCTTGGGTTTGAGACGACCACGCCCTCGACCGCCCTTGCCATCCAGCAGGCGGCGCGCGAGGGGCTGGGGAATTTCAGCGTCTTTTGCAATCACATCACCGTGCCCGAGCCGATCAAGGCGCTGCTGGATGACCCGCATATGGTGCTGGACGGGTTCATCGGGCCGGGCCACGTGTCGATGGTGATCGGGATCCATCCCTATGACTTTATCGCCCGCGACTATGGCAAGCCAATCGTGGTGGCGGGGTTCGAGCCGACGGATCTGCTGCAATCGGTCTTAATGGTGTTGCGCCAGATCGAGGCGGGGGTGGCGCGGGTGGAAAACCAATATGCCCGCGTGGTGCCCGAACATGGCAACCCGGTCAGCCTGGCCGCCATTGCCGATGTCTATGAGCGGCGGCCAAGCTTTGAATGGCGAGGGCTGGGTGAGATCGAGGCCAGCGGGCTGAGCATCCGCGCGGCCTATCGCGCCTATGATGCCGAGGAGAAATTCGGCATCGGCTATGCCGTGGGACGCGCGCCGGTGCCCGAGGTCGAGGGCTGTGCCTGCGGCGCGGTGATGACGGGCCGGATCAAGCCGCCGGCCTGTCCGCAATTCGGCAAGGGTTGCACGCCCGAGCGGCCCTTGGGTGCGCTGATGGTCAGCTCGGAAGGGGCCTGTGCGGCCTATTGGCAATATGGCGGCGCGCGGGCGGCGGCGGAATAGCCTCGCCGCAGCCCAGGGGGCGCTGCCCCCTGACCCCCGGGATATTTGAGGACAGAAAATGGGCTGGATATGGCACTGAGGGATGAAAGGGTGACGATGGCGCATGGCGGCGGTGGCCGGGCGATGCGCGATCTGATCGATGAGGTGTTTGCCGCCGTATTCCAGCCGCCGGGGCGCGAGGATCAGGCGCGCTTGATGGCGGCGGCCTTGCAGGAACCGGGGGCACGGCTGGCCTTTACCACCGACAGTTTCGTGGTGACGCCGCTGGAATTTCCGGGCGGCGATATCGGCAAGCTGGCGGTTTGCGGTACGATCAATGACTTGGCTGTTGGCGGGGCGCGGCCGCTGGGGCTGTCGGCGGCTTTTGTGATCGAAGAGGGTTGCGAGATTGCGCTGCTGCGCCGGATCGCGGCGACGATGCAGGCCGAGGCCAAGGCGGCGGGGGTGCGGATCGTCACCGGCGATACCAAGGTGGTCGAGCGGGGCAAGGGTGATGGGGTCTTTGTGACCACCGCCGGGATCGGGGTGATCGCCCCGGGCTGTGAGATTGGCGCCGGGCTGATCCGGCCCGGGGATGCGGTGCTGGTCAATGGGGTGCTGGGCGATCATGGTGCGACGATTCTGGCGGCGCGGGGGGATCTGGCGCTGTCTTCGGACATCCGTTCCGATTGTGCCGCGCTGCACCGGGTGATGGCGGCGGCGCTGGCGGCGGCGCCGGATTTGCGGGCGGCGCGGGATTGCACGCGCGGCGGGCTGGCCTCGGCGTTGAATGAGATGGCGGCAGAGGCCGGGGTCTCGGTCGAGATCGATGAGGCGCGGCTGCCGCTGCGGGATGAGGTGCGGGGGGTTTGTGAGATCCTTGGCCTCGACCCGCTTTATCTGGCCAATGAGGGGCGGCTGGTGCTGTTTTGCCCAGCCGATCAGGCGGAGGCGGTGCTGGCGGCTTGGGAAGATTTGCCCGAGGCGGCGGGGGCCTGCGTGATCGGCCATGCCGGGGCGGGAACGCCCGGGCGGGTGACGATGCGCACCGCCTTTGGCGGGCAGCGGATTGTCGATATGCTGGTGGGCGAGCAATTGCCGCGGATTTGCTGAGCCGCGCCTAGTAGGCGCCACGGCCCGTGGCCACCGCGCCCAGGGTACGCCAGAGGATGCAGAGGTCTGCGGCCATGCCGGCCCGGGCCAGATAGGCGAGGTCAAGCTCGATCATCTGGTCGAAATCGAGATCGGCCCGCCCCGAGATCTGCCACAGCCCGGTCAGCCCCGGCAGGCCCGCCAGCCGCGCCCGTGCGCGCGGGCCGTAGCCTGCCACCTCTTCGGGCAGGGCCGGGCGGGGGCCGACAAGGCTCATCTCGCCCCGGCATATGTTCCAGATCTGGGGCAGTTCATCCAGCGAGCTGCGGCGCAAGAGGCGCCCGATGCGGGTCACGCGCGGATCGTGCCGCTGCTTGTAGCACAGGCCCTCGCGGTCAGATCCCGCCAGCAGCGCGGCGCGCAACGCCTCGGCCTCTGGCACCATGGTGCGGAACTTGATCATGCGGAACGGCCGGCCGTGGCGCCCGATACGGATCTGGCTGAACAGCACAGGCCCCGGGCCGTCAAGCCGGATGGCCAGGGCGATCACCGCGCCCAAGCCCAGCAAGATCGGCAAAGCCATCAGGATTAGGACAAGATCGAGCAGGCGTTTGCCCCGCCCCCCTGCCGGACCCAATGTCGGCCTCGATCCGGCCTCAAGCGCAACCATTGTCATTGTCCAGCAGCCCCCCGGCGATTGCCCGGGATCGGCATGCTGCCCGGGCGGGGCCAGACTTAGCATGCTGCCGGCGCCGCCTGAGGGGGGAAATACAGGTCGAAAGTTCCCCCTGCCGGCCTGTCCCGGGCCGGGGCTTGCGCGACGGGGGCATGGCATGGGACAAGACCGCGCAAGACTTGCCAAGGAGCAATGCCATGTCGGGTGACACCTATTTCCTGTACCATTCGATCGGGATGTACCCGGACAAGGCCGCGGATCTGACCGCCGCCATGGCGGCCTTCGCGCAGCTTTGGGGCCGGCCGGACGATGGGCAATGGGCGGCCGTCCTGCCGCTGCGGCAGCGGTTCATCGACCGCTGGCGGGCGATCCTTGCGGCACCAGAGGCCAGCGTGACCACCTGCGAAAGCGTGACCCAAGGGTTCTTCGCCCTTTTGGGCGCCCTGCCGCCCGAGCGGCTGGCCGGGCGGACGGTGCTGGTGGGGGCGGATTGCTTCCCCTCGAACCATTTCCTGTTGCAGCGGCTGGCCGAGCGGATGGGGTTCACCCTGCGGACCGTGCCTTTGCGGCAGGGGGCGGCCCATGTCGAGGATGAGGACTTTCGCGATGCCTGGACGGCGGATGTGGCGCTGGCCTTGCTGACCTGGGTCTCGTCCACCACCTCGGCGCGGATCGACCTTGGCGCACTGGTGGCGCATGGGCGGCAGATGGGCAGCCTGATCGGAGTCGACATTACCCAAGGGGCGGGGCTTTTGCCCTTTGACGTGATGGCGCCCGAGGTGGATTTCGCGCTCTCGACCTCGCTCAAATGGATGTGCGGCACGCCGGGGGCCGGGGTGCTTTATGTGGCGCCAGGGCTGATCGGCCAGTGCCGGCCCGAGGCGGCTGGCTGGTTCAGCCAGCCCAACCCCTTTAACTGGGACATCTCCGCCTTTGCCTATGCCGATGACATCCGCCGGTTTGACAGCGGCACCCCGGGTTGTATCGCCGCCCTGGCCTCACTGCCGGCGATGGATTGGCATGCGGCCCAGGATGGGGCGGCGATACTTGCCCATAACCGGCACCTGACCGGGATGCTGTTCGAGATGGCCGAGTCCTTGCGCCTGCCGGCCCTGACCCCGCGGGAGGAGGCGCGGCGGGGCGGTTCTGTCATGCTGCGGCTGCCCGAGAGCATGGCGCCGCAAGAGGTGCTGGCCCGGCTGCGCGGACAGGGGATCAGCGCCGATACACGCGGGCAAACCCTGCGCCTGTCACCGGGGAACCTGACGACCGCCGGGGGCGTGGCCCATCTGCACCGGGTGCTGGGGACGCTGCTCTAGCCCCTCCCGGCCTAACCCGCGCGGTGCGTCTTTCAGCCGGCGCTGGCCAGAAAATCCACAATCTCTTCGCGCCGGGGCATGGCACTGGCGGCGCCAGGACGGGTCACGGCGATCCCGGCCGTGGCAATGCCGAAACGCAGCGCGCGCTCAATCGCCTGCCCCTCGGCCAAGGCGGTCGCCAGACCGCCGTTGAAGGCATCGCCCGCCCCGGTGGTATCGGCCACAGGTCCGGGCGCGCGGGCCGGGACATGCAGGCTGCGCCCGTCCCTGCGATACAGCACCCCCGTCGCCCCCAGCGTGATGATCGCCGCGCCCACCCCCCGGGCGATCAGCGCATCCGCCGCCGCCTCGGCCTCGGCCAGCGTGGTGACGGGCAGGCCGGTCAGGGTTTCCGCCTCGGATCCGTTCGGCGTGATCAGATCGACCAGCGCCAGCATCTCATCACCCAGCGGCGCCGCCGGCGCGGGATTGAGAATCGTTACCGCCCCCGCCGCCCGCGCCGCGCGCGGCCCCGCCAGCGCCGCCTCTTGCGGCTGGTCGAGCGGGGTCAGAAACACCCCTGCTCCGGCGATCAGATCCGCTTGCGCCTCGATATCCGCGACCGAAATGCGCCCGGCCGCTCCGGGGCAGACGATGATCGCATTCTGACCTGTCCCCTCTTCAAGGAAAATAAAGGCGGAACCGGTATGACTCTCGGCATCGACCGTCACATGCGGCACTACCCCCGCCTCGGCCCAGACCGCCCGCGCCATGGCGGCGAAATCGTCATCGCCCAGCCGGGTGATCATATGCACATCGCCCCCGGCCCGGCCTGCCGCCACCGCCTGATTCGAGCCCTTGCCCCCCGGGCCGAGGTGAAAGCCCGCGCCCATGATCGTCTCGCCCAGACGCGGCAGGCGCGGGGCGCGATAGGCGGCATCCGCGTTGAAGATGCCCAGAACCACCACCGGCTTGCCCATCGTCATGCCTCGGGTCCAATCACGCCCTTGCGGAACATGAAGCAGCCATAGAACCGCCGCTCGCCGGTCTGGATCACCGCATAGGCGCTGCGGGCAAGATCATAAAAGGCGAAACGCTCGACCCCGGGGATCGGACGGGCGCGGCCCTCGGCGCGGTCAACCTCGGCCTGCACCTCGGCCTGCACCTCTGGCACAGCGCCCGGATCGCCCACCACCTGCATCCGCCCGGCGAAATCATCGACAAAGGTATCCAGCGGCAGGACCGACAGGATCGCCCCCGCCGCCTCGGCCGCTGTCAGATTTTCCATGCGCAACAGACGCCCCGTCACCGTCTGGCGCGCAAGGCTGTCGGCAGGGAAATTGGTGTCCACCAGCACCAGATAATCGCCATGGCCCATGGCCCGCAATGCGCCCAGAACCTCGGCATTCAGCCGGTTGTCGATACCTTTGAGCATGATGTCTCCGCACTCGCTGCCCCGCGCCTTGCGGGGGTTCCGGCGGTCAGCCTGCCCCAAAGCCCGCCCGTGCCGCAAGGGGCTAGGGGCAAGGCCGCTGCCGCTACTTGGCGGGCTTGTCACCCGGGGTATCGTCGGCCTTGGCGGCGCCGGCCTCCGCGGCGGCCTTCATCCGCTCGATCAGCGCCTGTTTGGCCGGAGAGGCGCCAAAGGGGTTGGCTGATGAGCCTTTCTGATTATGCTCGCGGTGGCGCGGGGTGTTCTTGCCCGATTTGGCATTGCCCGATTTTCCGTAATCCATGGCGTCGCCCCTTTTGTTGACAGGCCCTGCCCCCTCATGCCCCAAGCAGCGCCGCCCCGCAAGTGACGCCACCACCCGCCGCTTGACCCAGGGTCAGGCGCGCCCCGGATAAGTGCCAATCTTTTCAGCACTTCATCTTGTGAAAAATTTGTTACCAAACGGCGATAGACCGGCTTGCGAGACTCGCCCAAGCATCGTTACATTTCCTTCACAAACCCGCGCAGGCGGCCCTTTGCACAGGATGGGGTAGCGATGACAAGCGGGACCAATGCATAGTCAACCGGGAGATCCCTTATGATGATCAAGAAACTGCTCGGCTCAACCGTCAGCCTCGCCGTGATGATGTCGGCCACGCTGGCCTCGGCGCAGTCGATGGATGAGCTTTATGCCGCCGCCAAGGCCGAAGGCATGCTGACCACCATCGCCCTGCCGCATGACTGGTGCGGCTATGGCGGCGTGATCGAGGGCTTCAAGGCCAAGTATCCGGGCATTGAAGTCAATGAACTGAACCCCGATGCCGGCTCGGCCGATGAAATC
>CALLZQ010000161.1 GCA_937858255.1 uncultured Tabrizicola sp. | reverse complement strand
CACGACCGGCCGCACCAGATCGAGCAGGAAGGCGATGGCCAGCGCCAGACCGGTACTGGCAATGGCCCCGGCGATCGCCAGTTTCTTGCCGCCTGACCCCAGCGGATATTGCGGGATGATCGCGCGTTCCAGCAGGGCAAAGCGTTCGGTCTGCTGGCTTTCAGCCAGACGGCGGGTGGTTTCGGCCTCGGCCAGCCGTTGCGAGACGACGGTATACTGGTCCTGCAACTGGCCAAGCTGCCGCTGATAGGCCGAAAGTGCGCGATCGATCTCGGCGGCATTGACCAGATCCTGTTCCAGCGCCGCCTTGCGGGCGGCCAGCGGCTCGCGCTGGGCTGTGATCACGGCCTTGCGCTGCGCGATTTCATCCAGGCGGCGGCGGTCGGTGGCCCGCAACGTCTGATTGGCGCGGATCAGCGCCTCTTCGCTTTGCAGGCCCGCCAGTTCCTGATCGAGGCTGCGCAATTCGGTGGTGACCTGCACGGCCTCGTCCTGCCGTGCTTCGCGTGCGGCGGGCAGGGCCCCGCGGTTCGCCTCTCGATAGGCGGCGACCTCTGCCTCAAGCGCGGTCAACTCTTGCCAGATCCGGGCCTCTTCCGCCTTGTAGAAACCATAAGTTGCATCGGCCACGGCCTGCCGGCCCTCGGCCCCCAGATCAAGGATGCTCTGCGCCAGATCATTGGCGATACGGGCGGCGTCCTCGGCCTTGCCGGCCTGTGCGGCGATGATGATCGCCGAAAGGCTGCCACCCGTGGCATTCGACACCGCCTGAAAGCGGATCGAGGCGCGCATCGCCGCAACCTTGTCTTCCAGCGATAGGCCCGGCTGATCGGCAAACAGGGCATGGCGCTCGATCAGCGCGATCAGATTGTCGCGCGTGGTCAGGCGCTGTTCGATGGATTGCAACACCTGTAGCGGGTTTGCCTGTGCGCCTTCGGCCCTGCCGCTGACCGAGGCCTGCTGAACCTGAATGACGGCAGCGGTTTCAAACAGGTCCGGCCGCGATTTTGCGTACCAGGCGCCAAACAGCGACCCGACGATGACAATCGTCGCAATCAGGATGCGGCGGCGCCAGATCAGGCCGATGAGGTCTTCGAGTGTCTGGATCGGTCCCATCGCCTCAATCCTTCTTGTAACGCAGGCCGGTCAGCCCGGGATCCTGAGCGCGGTTCAGCACAACGCCGAGGATCGGCACTTTGCCTTCGAACAGCGCCTCGCAGGCCCTGATCTGCTTGGCCGTGGTCTGGGTGCCATCGACGACCAGCAGCACCGCATCAATCTTGTCGGCCATGGCGATGACATCATCGCCAACAAGGGCCGGCGGCAGGTCGATCACCACGATCTCGGGGTCAAGCTGCACTTCCATCGCCTCCAGCGCCGCGCGGGTGTCGGGCGCGTGCAGGATGTCGCCGGCATCGGCAGCCGGCTCGCCGTTCAGCCCCAGTGCCAGACTGCGCCCGACACGGGTGAACAATGCCTCCATCGGCTGACTGCCATCGAGGAAATCGCGCATCGCCCCCTCGGGTGTCAGGCCGAACAGCTCATGCAGGCCGGGCCGGCGCAGATCGAGGTCGATGAGGACGGTCCGGCTGCCCGGGCGGCGGCCGAGTGCCAGCGCCAGATTGGCGGCTGTAAAGGATTTGCCGCAGCCATGGGTGGGTGAAGTGACCCCGACGCGGCGCCAGCCACGATCGGCCATGGCCTGCGCCACACGGGTCCGCAGGATGTCGAAAGCCGGCCCCGCGGGGCTGTCTTCCGGGTTGGTAAACAAACCGTTTCCACCAAGGATATCGGGTTTTAGCGCGACGGCATTCAGCGATTCCCAGACCCGGGCCGGGCTGAAGAGGGCCAGCGGATAGGGGTCAGTAAAGATGTCGCGGCCCAGATCGAGAGAGGGGCCGGTATCGCCAGGATCGGCCGTATGGCCAGTGCGGAACACCGAGGCGCTAGGCGGACGCTCGCGGGAGGACATGGCAGGATCACCCTCAGACTTGGGGAGAACATCCAGATTTGGCGTGATTTCGGGAAGTAACGCCAAGGTCTTGTGTCGAGCCATCAATTGGCGCGCTCCTGCATCGCGCGGTAAGAAGAACCGCGTAGGTTGCCTTCGACCCGCCATGCAGCAGGCAGTGACCGTGGTTCCTCTGACATCACCCTGACTGGGATCGCCCCTGCCACAGTGTTGCCGGATTCGCCGGGCCCCCGCCCAGTTATTGCCGTGTTTACCAGATAAGGCCCCGAATTGGAAGGGTTTCGCCCCTCCAAACGGATGGGCCGGCCTTGGCCTTTGCGGTTCGGGCCGCTAGGCTGGCCGTGCCGTGATCAGGGGGCCGCCGCGTGCAACGACCCAAGCCGACCGTAGATGCCGTCGTCATCGGCCGCAATGAGGGTGATAGGCTGCGCGCCTGTCTGGCCTCGCTGTCGGGACAGGTACGGCAGGTGGTCTATGTGGACAGCGGCTCGACCGATGGATCGGCCGAGATGGCGGCAGAGCGGGGGGCGCGGGGGGTTGCGCTGGACCTGTCGCAGCCGTTTTCCGCTGCCCGGGCGCGTAATGCCGGGTGGCGGGCGCTGGCGTCGGCCCCCCCGGATTTCGTTCAGTTTGTCGATGGCGATTGTACGGTGCAGGCGGATTGGGTGGGGCAGGCGCTGGCTGCCTTTGCCGACCATCCCCGGGCGGTGGTGATCTGCGGCCGGCGGCGTGAGCGCTTTCCCGCGGCCTCGGTCTATAACCGGCTGGCCGATGACGAATGGAATACCCCCGTCGGCAAGGCGCTGGCCTGTGGCGGCGATGCGCTGATCCGCTTTGCCGCCTTGCGGGCGGTGGGGGGCTACCGAGAGGATCTGATTGCCGGCGAAGAGCCGGAACTGTGCCTGCGCTTGCGGCAGGCGGGGGGAGAGGTCTGGCGTATTCAGGGCGAGATGACCCTGCATGACGCGGCAATGACCCGGTTTTCGCAATGGTGGCGGCGCAGCCGTCGCGCCGGTCATGCCTTTGCCGAGGGGGCGGCCTTGCACGGCGCGGGGCCGGACCGGCACTGGCGGGCCGAGACGCGGCGCGCGCTGATCTGGGGCGCCGCGTTGCCGGCGGCCATTGTGGCGGGCGGGCTGATCTGGTCGCCGCTCTGGGCCTTGTCGTTGATCTATCCGTTGCAGGTGGTGCGGCTGGCGTCTCGGCGGGGGGTGGTCTGGGCGTTCTTTACCGTGATCGGCAAATTCGCCGAGGCAGCGGGCGTGATTGGCTATTGGCTTGACCCCCCCCGCGGGCGCCCGCCGGGGCTGGTCGCATACAAAAAGCCCCA